>DHMA01000188.1:1338-10002 GCA_002405555.1 Opitutia bacterium UBA4654 | reverse complement strand
TGAGCACGGCGAGCACATGGCGCAGGGGCAGAATGCCGAGGAACACGGGAACGCTGAAAAAAATTGCCGACTTCCTCTCCGTGGACGCCGCGTTCCTTTCGGGCGATACGCCGTATGTTTCGGGGGAAATGGGCGAACCCGTTTTCTCTAACTGCGCGGAGTCTCCGCTGGCGGGGGAAATCAGAAGCCATGTCGAAAGGCTCATCGGGCTTTCCGACGAACCCCTGCTAGAAAAACTCAAACGCGAACTTGAAAAGAACTTTCCCGTCGCCGCCGCCACGGAATTTGCCGACCGCAAATAGACGCGCCCGACTTCAAAAGCGCACGCATTATACGCCCCGTGTCAAGCCCTGTAAAATTCCGCGGCGCGGGGGGGCGCGGAACGCGGCGAAAAAGCTTGCGCCCGCCGCCCCGCGGACATATCAAACAATCAAAATTCCCGACGATGGAACGCAAATACTTTAAATACGGCGAAACCGAAATCGCACACCTCAAAAGGCGCGACAAACGCCTTGCGGCGGCAATCGAAAAGCTCGGCATGCCCAAGAGGCAGGTCGAACCCGACCTCTTCCGCGCCCTCGTGTTCAGCATAATCGGACAGCAGATTTCGACAAAAGCGCACGACTCCATTTGGCGGAAAACGACAGACGCCCTCGGCGAAATCACGCCGCAGGCGGTGCTGGCGACGCCGCCCGACAAATTGCGCGCGCTCGGAATTTCGTTCAGAAAAATAGAATACATGCGGGGAGCCGCGGAGAAAATAGCGTCGGGGGAATTCGATATCGACGCCCTCCGCAAAATGCCCGACGACGAAGTTTGCGAAAAACTTTCGGAACTCAAAGGGGTCGGCAAATGGACCGCCGAAATGCTCATGCTGCATTCGCTGCAACGCCCCGACGTGCTGAGCTTCGGCGATTTCGGCATTCAGCGCGGACTGCGCATGGTCTACGGGCACGGGAAAATCACGCGCGGGCTTTTCGAAAAATACCGCAAAAAATACTCGCCCTACGGGAGCGTTGCCTGCATCTACCTTTGGGCGGTCGCGTCGGGGGCAATCGACGGGCTGAAAGACCCCGCCGAAAAGCCGAAACCCCAGCCGCCGCGCGGTAAAAAAACGTCGGCAAAGAAAAACGCCGCAGGCAAATAGGCGGAGATTCAGCAAAACCGCGCAGACTCGGAACGGCGGCGGGCGGGCTGGAACAAAATTCAAAAAAAAAGGTTGCCCGAATGCGGGCTTTGCCCTTTTATGCAAATCCATGGCACCGCTCAAACCGGCATACTCCGCGACGGAGGAAATTTGGAATTCGGCAACACACGTCGTGGGAATACTTTTCAGCGTCGCGGCACTCGCGGTGATGGTGACGCTTGCGTCGGTCTACGGAAATTCGTGGGCGATAGTTTCGTGCGCGATTTTCGGCGTATCTATGACAGGCGTCTACACGGCGTCCTCTTTCTACCACGCAATCCCGTTCGAACGCGCAAAGAGGATTCTCAAAAAGTTCGACCACATCGCGATTTACTACCTGATTGCGGGAACGTACACGCCGTTTCTGCTTGTGAGCCTGCGCCTGCCCTCGCCCGCCACGGCGTGGATTGTCTTCGGAATAATCTGGACGCTCGCGATTCTCGGCACGGTGCTGAAACTTGCGACGTCGGGTTCGGGAACAAAATGGTGGTCGATAGGGCTTTACCTGCTGATGGGCTGGCTTGTTGTGCTGATTTCGGGCAAGCTGTTTACGATTGTGCCGACTGTCGGCGTCGTGTTCCTGTGCCTCGGCGGACTTTTCTACACGGGCGGCGTGTTTTTCTACATGCGCAAAAGCCGCAAATACATGCACGCCGTGTGGCACGTTTTCGTGCTTTTGGGAACAATCATGCACTTTTTCTCGGTACTATTTTCCTGCGTATTCGTAAAATGAACTCGGAAAACGACATTGTTGAACAGCTCGACACGCTTGTGAAGTCGTGGGGCGGAACGCGTCCGTCGTGGGACGAATATTTTATCTGCACGGCGATACTCATATCGTCGCGCTCGGCGTGCAGCCGCCTGAACGTCGGCTGCGTGATAGTAAGCGGCGGAGAGCACCCTAACAGGATTATCGCCGCGGGCTACAACGGCTTTTTGGCGGGCGCGCCGCATTCGTCGTGCGTGCGCGACGGACACGAAATCGCGACAGTCCACGCCGAGCAGAACGCCATTTCCGACGCCGCCCGACGCGGGGTTTCCGTGAACGGCGCGACGGCGTACATCACGCACTTCCCCTGCGTAAACTGCGCAAAAATCCTGATTTCCGCGGGAATAAAATCGGTCAGATACCTGCACGACTACCACAACGACGACATCGTTTACAGGCTTTTCGAAGAGTCGGGAATTTCGGTCGCCAAGCTATGAAAAGCGCGTACGACGACTACTCATGGAGCTTTCTTGCGGCGTCGCCCTCTTTTGCGGGCGCGTTTTTCGAGGAGTCCGTCGTGCTTCTGTTGGAGGACAACGAAGACGGCTCTTTCGGCGTGATAATGAACAAGCCGCTCGACAAGACGCTCGGCGAGCTTAACCCCGACTTCCGCGACTCCGAACTCGGCGAAATCGACGTTTTCGACGGCGGACCAATCGCAAAGGAGCGCGTGAGCCTCGCCGTCTGCTACGACGACGGCAAAAACGACGGCGCGTTCTCTTTCGGCATTCCGCCCGAAAAGGCGCTCGACATAATAAAGAAAAACCCCAACGCGAAAGTCGCCGCGTTCGCGGGCTATTCGGGCTGGGGCCCGAACCAGCTGAAAGCCGAAATCACCGAGGGCACTTGGATTGTCTCATACGCCGACATCAACGTGATTTTCGACGTGCCCAACCCAGACCTCTGGAAGACGCTCGTTTTGCGCGAACGCCCCGAATTCGGCGCGTTGGAAGAGCCGAAAAACAATCCGTCGGAAAACTGACGCGCGTTAAAAATACGCCTTGACGGCGAGCGTCCAGAACATGTGGACGGGCAAACGCTGGGTGTTGAATTCGGCGGAGCGGAGAGTCCAAGTCAAATCCGCCTGAAAGCATTTGTAGCGGGCGGAAACGCCCGCGACGGCCTCGCCCACAAGCCATTTGGGAACGACGCTCGCGCTGTTGCGGTATGAGTTGCCGTCGAGGGTGATGTCGTAGCCCACGAAACGCGCCGCGCCGCCGCCGTACATGAAGCAGTGCCAGTCGGGAGAGGCGTCGGTGGGACGCCATTCGACGTCGTTGCCGTCGGAGGAGTCTATTCTGTTGGGGAGGAAGGAGTACGGCATGTTGAAGCCGAAGCGCAGAAGCGCGCGCGCCCTCGCCTGCGTCATGACGTTCCCCAAATCGAGCGCGAGCGACCCGACCGAATCGACAGAAAATTCGTCGGAAATCCGCGTCCGGAAGAAACGCTCCGAATGCTCGTAGGCGACGATTATCCCGGGTTCGTTTTTAATCTGGTTGTGCCAGCCGCGCGGCCAGTCCGCGCCGATTATGCTGTGGTAGAATTTCTGCGCGTCCTCCGCGAGCGACATCGGCCCCACGACGCCGAGGTTTACCGTAAGCGAATCGAGCCTGTTTTCCGACGCCTCGTGCGCCCCGAAGCCGACGTACAGCCAGCCCGCGTAGGGGCGGTCGGTCGGCGGCGGATTGGGAATGTTGATGTCGCTTGCCACGCACATTTTCTGCCCGACCGAAACAGTCTGGAACGCCTGCCTGCCGTCGGGGACAAAGAGGTCGAGCGCGGCGAATTGCAGGCGGCTCGAAAGGAAGTCGCGCCCCGCTCCCGTGTACGAAAGCTTCAGTCCGTTCGTGTAGTAGCGGTCGGAAAAATAGATGTCGTTTTCGACGCGGAAGGCTATCGACTCCGCGTTTTGCGGGGCGGCGGTTTCGGCTGCGGGAATGTCCGAAGCGAAAGCGGCGGCGGTCGAAAGCAGAATAATTGACAAAATCGGGCTTCGTCTCATACTTCGGGAAATATGAGAATAACGTCAGGCTTTGCAAGAGGAATTTCGCTCGACGCCCCCAAAGGCGACACCACAAGACCCGCCACCGACGCGGCGCGTCAGGCGGTTTTTTCGTCCCTCGGCGAAGCCGTGGTCGGGGCACAGGTGCTCGACATGTTCGCGGGCACGGGGTCGTACGGGCTTGAAGCGGCAAGCAGGGGCGCGGCGAAAGTCGTGTTTTTGGAGACCGACAGACGCGCCCTCGACTGCCTGCGCCGCAACGCCGCAGCCGTAAAAAAGGCGGTCGAAAGCGGCGGCGGAAGCGTCTCATTCGAAGTTCTGCCGACCGACTGCGCAAAGTCCGCAAAAATTCTCGGCGGAAGAAAGTTCGACTTCGTTTTCGCAGACCCGCCCTACAAAATGCTCTCCGACCCCAAGCTGCTTCCGCAAATTCTCGACACTTTCGCGCAGATAGCCTCGCCCGAAACAGTCTTCGCCCTCGAAGCCCCCGCAGATTTCGAACCGCCCGCCGAAACTTTCGGCGAAAACGGCGCGTTTACAATCTTGAAAAGGCTCGGAAAAAAATCCAAGGGCAAACCGTCGCAAATTTTGTTCGCAAAGAAATGAACGAGCTCGACATCGCAATAGAATCGGCAATCAAAAAGGGCGCGACCGACATTCACATCGGCAGGACAGCGCGGATACGCGTGGACGGCTCGCTCGTTCCGCTCGTCGGCGTCGCCGCGCCCGACCCGCAGACCGCGGCGCAACAAATACTCGCAAGGTTTCCGCGCGAACGCTCGAAAATTTTCGCCGAAAAGCTCGGACGCGGAGAGGACATCGACCTCGCGTTTTCAAGCCCGTCGAACGCCCGCATCCGCGCAAATATCTACATGTGCGAAAGCGGCATGCAAATCGCCCTGCGCGTAATTCCCGCGCGGCGGCTGACCGCGACGGAAATCGGAATCCCCTTCCCCGTCGCCGACATTTGCAGGCGCAGCAACGGGCTGTTCGTGGCGACGGGCGCGAACGGCTCGGGCAAGACAACGACGCTTGCGGCGGTTGTGGACATCATAAACGAATCGCGCGGTCTACACATTCTGACTATCGAAGACCCGATTGAATACGTCATAAAAAGCGCGAAGTCGATGGTATCGCAACGCGAAATAGGCAGGGACGCGCCCAACTTCTACTCGGCGTTGCGCTCGGCGGTCAGGGAAAATCCCGACGTCATAGTGCTCGGCGAAATGCGCGACCTCGAAACCACGCGGACGGCAATAGAGCTTGCCGAGACGGGGCACCTTGTGTTCGCAACCCTGCACACGCGCACGGCGGTTTCGACAATCGACAGGCTCGTCGGGCAATTCGGCGCGGGCGAACAGCCGCAAATCAGAATGATGCTTTCAGAAAACCTGCTCGGCGTGCTTTCGCAAACGCTCGTGCGGCAGAAGCGCGGCGGCATGATTGCCGCCTTCGAAATGCTCACCGCAAACGCCGCAGTCCGCAACCTCATACGCGAACAGCGCGTGCCGCAAATTCTGAGCGTGCTCCAAACGGGACGCCAAAGCGGAATGTGCACCATGGAAGACTCTCTTCTGAATCTTGTCGAGCGCGGGCTTGTCTCTCCCGCAGACGCGCTCGACAAGGCGTTCCGCCCGCAGGAGCTTTTGAAAGCCATGCGCGACTCTCCCAAAATTCCGCAAAACGAGCTTATCGGGCTGAAATAGACGCGTGTAAATCTGCGCAAACCCGCGCAAAAAAAATGCGCCCCGAAAATGTCGGACGCGCAATACTGCAAGTTTTTTAGATGTCGCGGAGCGCCGCAAGCCCCGCCGTTTATTCGGAAAAGTCCTTGACGAAAACCTTTGAATGACGCCCCGACGCCTCGTATTTTTCGAGTCGCGATTTCGGCAGCGCGGTCGGCGGAACTTCCGTGAATTTGCACACGTCCGAAAAGAACGGCGCGCTTTTTGTGCTGAGCGCGAAAAGCTTTTTGAAGCCCGCCTTTTTTGCCTCGCGCACGATGAATTCAACCATGTGCGTGCCGACGTCGTGCCCCTGATAGAACGGCTGTACGTGCAGGCTTGCAAGCTCCGCCGCGCCCTCGGAAATGTCGAGCAGACTGACGAACGCGATTACGCTTCCGTCCATCTCGTAGATGAAATAGGTGTCGATTTTCGACTCTATCTCCTCGCGGCTGCGGTAGACCAGATTCTGCTGGGGGGTCGAGCTTTTCGAGAGGTTGAAAATCGTCGAAACGTCGTCGCGGTCAGCCTTGCGGATTTTCTGGTAGACGTCGGAGTAAATCATCGTGCCGCAGCCGACCTTTTCGAAAAGCTCGGTAAGCAGGCACGCGAATTCGCGGCCGTCGAGAATGTGCGCGCGCTGCGTTTTTGCCGATTCGAGCGCGCGGACGGAGCAGCTCACTTTGGAGAACACGCGCGGGTCGAGCATGCCCCTGCGGGCTTCGAGCAATTCGGAAACGTCGGCGAGCGGCACTGCGAGAGCCTTTTCCGCGCCTATTTTAAGCCCGCTTGTCTCTGTCAAAAATATGAGTTTTGTCGCGTTCAGCCCCGTTGCGACGTCTGCGGCGAGGAGGTCGGAATTTATCCTGAAAATCCTGCCCTCCCTGTTTACCGCCACGGGCGAAAGCACGGGAATCATGCCCAGCGAAATCAGGCTTTGGAGCGCGTTGAAATCTATCTTTTCTATGCGCCCCGCGTTGAGGTGGTCAACGCCCGAAATTATCCCGACTTCCGTCGCGCGGACTGCGTTTGTCGAAACGCAGCGGATATTTTTTGTCGCGAACGCGTCTATTATTGTTTGTAGCGCGGTTGCGGAAACCTCGCGGGCGAGCGACAGCGTGGCGTCGTCCACGGGGTTTTCTCCGTAGATGTCGCTAAGCGCAACCCCGCGTTCCGCGCCGATGTCGCGCAGCTGTTTGCCGATTCCGTGCACCACCACGACGTTTATGCCGAGGCTGCGCAGAACGGCGATGTCGGTAATTACGTTTGCGAAGTTGTCGCAGGCAATCACGCTTCCGTCAACCGCAACGACAAAGGTCTGCCCCCGATACAGCGGGACATACTCCAAAATGCCGCGCAAATCGGAGGCCTTAATCGTCACTTTGTCGCTTAGCGGGACGGAATTTTCCATGGCGTTATGCCCTGCTGATGTAGGTATTGTCTTCCGTGCGGACTTTGATTACGTCGCCCTGCTTGATGAAGAGCGGAACCTGCAATGTTACGCCGTTTTCGAGCGTTACCGCCTTTGTGGGAGCCGACGACGTGTCGCCGCGCAGACCTTCCGCCGCCTCCGCAACCTTGATTTCGATGCTGTTGGGGAGTTCGAGCGAAACGGGCGCGCCGTCAACAAAGAGAATGAGGTACTGCGAGCCTTCGGTGAGCCATTTTTTGTCTTCGCCGATTGTCGATTCCATGAGGACGGTGTCGTCGAAAGTTTCGGGGTCGATGAAGTGGTATTGGTCGCCGTCGATGTACGAAAATTCGAGCTGTTTGTTGGTCGTGTGGCAGAATTCTACCGAGTCCGTCGAGCGGAATTTGACCGCCGTCGAAGCGTTCGTCGAGAGGTTGCGGAGAACCGTCTGCACAAAGCCCGCCTGTCTGCCCTGCGTGCGGTGAAGCATGCTCATAACGGCGTGCGGAGTGCCGTTGTACATAATTACTCTGCCTTTTCTGATGTCTGTGGGACTTGCCATATTTTTATACTGTTTATTGTTGAAATTTGCGGAGCTTTTGCCTCCTAAAAATTGAATCGACATTTATTAAAAAAAACGCGCCGCTCGTCAACATTTTTTGCGAGTCTCCCCGACCGCGGGTCCGCGCGGAAACGGCTGAGGGAAATCGCCCGCTCCCCTCCGAAATTGCTTGCAATTCCGCAATCCGTCCGACAAACTCAACACCAACAGGGGGCGCATTGGTTTTTGGGTTCCGATTTTGAAGAGGTACGCGGCAAAAGTACTGATTCGAAATTTCCCGACAATCCGATTTCGACGCGCCCCGCCGACAAAACAAACGAAAACAACGAAAGACAATGAACGCAATCAAAACGAAATTCGAACTGCTGACTCCGACCCCAAACAAAAAAACGAATTGGGACGTAATGGGAACCTACGACTCCGTAGAGAAAATCGAGGAGGCGTGGAAAAGCCTCACCGAAGCGCAGGAAGCCACCCACGTTGCCGACTTTGTCGCGTTTGTCGAAGGCGGCGAATCGGTAAGGCTGCAAATCAAGCCTACTCTTGCGCTAAATCCCGAAAGATAGCGCGGCGAAAATATCCCCGCCCCACTGCGGTTTGCCTTTGCAAGCCGCATTTTTTGCGCCCCGAAAATCACCTCCGCCACAGGAGTTTCCGCAGGGCGCGCGCGCCGAACGCCGCGGCGAAAAGAATCGCCGCCGTCTGGCAGAAATAGGCGGCAAAGGGCATTTCGTAAAAATCGAAGGACGCCCCCGCGAAAAGTTTTTCGGGCATTCCGCGCGATAAGAAAAAATACGCGCCCGCGCAGAAAACGGCGGCGGAGGCAATCTTCGGAACGAAGCGCAGAAAGCCCGCGCGGAGTCCGACGTGGACGCCGCACAAAACGAAAGTCCAATACGCGGAAGTTGTATGAACGGCGCGGATTCCGAGCCCGCCGAAGCGGTCGGAAAGCCCGAAAACAAAGCCCGAAAGCGCGGCTCCCGACGCCGCGCAGACCGCCGCGCACACGG
>DHMA01000188.1:587-1311 GCA_002405555.1 Opitutia bacterium UBA4654 | reverse complement strand
CGCACACGGCAACAGCCGCCACTACCGCAGTCCCCGCCGCCCTGTCGGCATTGTAGCGTCCGCGCCAAAGCGACCGATACCACGCGCGGTTCAAAACGTTGTGGAGCGCGAACGCCGCGACCGTCGCAAGCCCCAGAATTTCGTGAAGCTCCGCCCCCGTGATTCTGAACGCCAACGCCGACGGCAACAGCGCAAGCATCGCCGCGTCAATCCATGTCCGCAATGTGTTCGAATTTTTCATGCCGAATTTCTCCGCATAAAAATGCCGCTTCGGCGGCGGAATGCAACAACAAGTTGCGCGTTAAATTGCGTTGACCGCCGCCGCCCTCCCCTGCTAAAAATGCGGACGGAAAATCGGCAGGAAAAAGATGAAATATATCAACCATTACCAATCTACGATAGGCGGGCTGCTCATTGCCGAAGACGGCGAAGGCCTCTGCGGGCTTTGGCTCGACGGCGAAAAATACTACGCGAAGACGCTCGGCTGCGACTTCGCCGAAAAGCGCACGCGCACGCTCGACGAAACGAAAAAATGGCTCGACATCTACTTCGGAGGGCGCAAGCCCGACTTCATGCCGAAGCTTGACATGCGCGGCTCGGCGTTCAGGCTCGAAGTCTGGAAAATTCTGCTCGAAATCCCCTACGGTCGCACGACGACGTACGGGGAAATAGCCCGCAAGATTTCCGCGCGGCGCGGCGGCAAAATGTCGGCGCAGGCGGTCGG
>DHMA01000188.1:0-557 GCA_002405555.1 Opitutia bacterium UBA4654 | reverse complement strand
GCGGTCGGCGGCGCGGTCGGGCACAACGAAATTTCCATAATAGTTCCCTGCCACAGGGTAATCGGAAGCGGCGGAAACCTGACGGGCTACGCGGGCGGGCTTGACGCAAAAACCAAGCTTCTTGCATTGGAGGGAATCGACGTTTCCAAGCTCGCGCTCCCGCGCGGAAGCGCGTCCGCAAAAGCGTAGGCGCGCGGCATGCCGCCCCTTTCCCGCCGTCCGAATGCGGGCAAAAAAAACGCCCGCGCGGCGCGTTGCGCGGCGGGCGGGCGGAATGGGAATCAGTCGTGGATTTTGAACCCGTTGAGCCATTTTGCGGTCTCCGCGGTGTGGTGGTCGATGATTTCGCTATGCCCCAAGTCGAGTCCGTCGATTGCCGACATCTCGGAGGCGTCGAGGACGAAATCCCAGATGTCGAAATTTTCCCGAATGCGCTCGATTCGCGTCGATTTCGGAATCACCACAACCCCGCGCTGCACATTCCAGCGAAGCGCGACCTGCGCAGGCGTCTTGCCGTATTTCGCCCCGATTTTCGAAAGCAGCGGGTGCGTAAAAAT
>DHMA01000232.1:9658-9854 GCA_002405555.1 Opitutia bacterium UBA4654 | reverse complement strand
ATTATGTACTGGTTGTAAATCGACTTGTTTTCGGGTCTGATTACGGGCGTCTTGATTTCGGGACGGTCGGCGAAAGCCTCGTTGTAGAACGCGGCGTTGCGCGCGCGCATTTCGCCCCACGAATCCAAGTGCGGAAGCTTTACGAGCAAGCCCGCAGCCTGAATGGCGTCGAGCCTGAAATTGCCGCCGACGTGCT
>DHMA01000232.1:768-9591 GCA_002405555.1 Opitutia bacterium UBA4654 | reverse complement strand
TACTTCGGCTCCATGCCGTGGTTGCGGATTTCGCGGATTTTGACGGCGAGGGCGTCGTTGTTCGTAATGACCATGCCGCCGTCGCCAAGCCCGCCGAGATTCTTCGAGGGGAAGAAGCTGAGGCCTGCGCAGTCGCCGAAATTGCCGACTTTCACGCCGTTTTGCTCCGCGCCGATTGCCTGCGCCCCGTCTTCAATCACGGCGAGGTTGTGCCTGCGGGCGATGTCGCAAATTTTCTTCATGTCGGCGCACTGCCCGTAGAGGTGCACGGGCATGATTGCCTTTGTGCGCGGGGTGATTTTTTCCTCGATTTGGTCGGCGTCGATATTGTATGTGTCGGGGTCGATGTCCACGAATACGGGACGCGCCCCGCAACGCCACACGCTGCCCGCAGTGGCGAAAAACGTGTACGCGGGCAGGATTACCTCAGCGGCGGGAGATTCGTCGAGGGGCGAGCGGTAGACGCCGCACGCCATGAGCGAGGCAATCAAAGCGTCCGTGCCGCTCGACACGCCGATTGCATGCGCAACGCCCGAATATTCGGCAATCCGCTCCTCCAATTTCGAGACATAGGGACCGCCGATGAAATACTGGCTGTCGAGAATGTCGTCGAGAAGTTTGCGGGTCTCCTCGCGGAGGGGAGCGTACTGTGTTTTCAAATCTAAGAGTGGTACTTTCATAATACGGAGACGATTAAAAAGCATGCTTTTGAAAATCGCAACAATATTTCGGCGGGGCGAAAAACGCGGAAAAACCGCCTGCGCCGCGCGGCAAAAAACGCCGCAATCGCGCGGAAGAAGCTACGCAAAAAGCGTCGGCATGCGGGAAAATGCGGACGCAAAAAAACCCGCGGCGTGAATGCTCGCGGGCTGTGAAAGAATTTCGCGGAAGGGGAATTAGTCTTCGGCGAAGTCGATGTTTGCCTCGAAGCTTTCGATTTGGACGTCGAGCTTGTTGGCGAGGGTGTTTGCCGTGTTTTCTTCGATGCCGCGTTTGAGCAGTTCCGTGAAGAAATAGTCTTTCATGAGGGTCGAAAGGTTGTCGGTATCCTGCAACTGCGAGAACACTTCCGAGATGAGCGAGCCGAAGCACGGAGCTTCCTTGCCTTTGCATTCGCACGCCTTTTTGCCGCAGCATTCCTTTTTGCCCGCCGCCTTTTTAGAGGCGCACGCGCATTTCTTTTCGGGGGCTTTCTTCGCCGCGGGCGCTTTCTTCGCCGCGGGGGCTTTTTTTACGGGAGCTTTTTTAGCCGCCGCCTTGGGAGCCGCTTTGGGAGCCGCCGCTTTTTTTACGGGCTTTTTGGGAGCCGCACTCTTCTTTGCTGTATTTTTTTTCATAGTTGTGTTTAAGAAAAGTCTTTTAAATTTTCCCTAAGTTAACGACATCGGAATAAACTTTCAAGCATAAATTGCCTTTTTGCGCGTCGCCTCCGCTTTCGGCGCAAAAAAGCGGCCGACGGATTCGCCGCCGACCGCCTTTTGCGGAAAAATTAGTCTTCGGAATCGTCCGTAAAGAACTTGATGATGTCGTCGATTACGGGAATGCGCTTGGGGGTGAGCTTGATTGCGAAGCCGCCGCCGCTCTTCATTTCAATCTTCATGCGCGATTCGGAATTGACCTCTTTGACTTCGCGCTTGTAGTCGCGCGGAAGCCTGTCGGAATTGACGGAGTCGCGGATAATTTCCGCCTTGTAGTCGGTGTCGGGTTCGAGGATTTGCGAGAGGTCGATTTCGACCGTCCTGCCCTTCCAGTCGGACATGCCGCCGATGTACCACGAATCGCCCTTGCGGCGGGCGACTACAACGTACTCGCCGATTTTGCCTTCGAGGGCTTTTGTGTCGTCCCAAGTGGTGGGGGCGTTTGCGATGAAGTGGAGAATGTCGGGGTATTTTTTGTACTCGCTCGCAGAGTCGCAGAGCATCTGCACGGGCGCGTAGAAGAGGACGTACATCGCCGCCATCTGCGAGCGCGTGCCCTTCATTTGCGGGAACGAGAACGACTTTCTGAAATTCTTTTTCGAAACGTTGTTGAGCGCTCCGGGGGTGTAGTCCATCGGGCCTTGCAACATGCGGGTGAACACGAGGTCGATGTTGTGCGAGGGTTCGAGGCCTTCGGAGAACTTGTTGAACTCGCAGCCGCGTACGGCTTCGAAGTTCACGACGTTCGGATATGTGCGCTGAATGCCCGCGGGCTTTGCGCAGCCGTGGAAGTCGATGACCATTTTGTTTTCGGCGGCGATGCGGGCCATGCGTTCGTAGAAGCCCTGAGCCTGCTGGTCGTCGCGGTCGATGAAGTCGATTTTAACGCCGTCCGTGCCCCACGAAGCCATGAGCGGGAACGCCTTTTCGCCGTACTTGTCCATCGACTGTCCGAGGCACCAAAGAAGGACTTTTACGCCCTTCGAGTGCGCGTACTCGATGATTGCGGGAACGTCGATTGCGGTCTTGCCGCTGATGAGGGCTTCGTCTATGCCGTCCTTCATATCGCTGACGTCAACTCCCGTGAGCCAGCCGGCGTCGAGGAGAATGTAGGGAATGTTGTTTTCGGCGGCGAAATCGGCGTAGTAGCGGTATGTCTGTTCGTTGACGCCGCCGACAAAGCCCGCGCCTTCAAGCTGGCAGTCGCTCCACCATTCCCACGCGCAGGTGCCGGGCTTAATCCACGAAGTGTCGGCGAGGCGCGACGGTTCGGCGAGCTTGTAGACGGTGTCGTTGTCGGCAAAATCGGCGTCGGTTCTGCCGACGATGAAGCCGCGCCACGGGAACGCGCGCGCGCCCGAAGTTTTCGCGATGAAGTCCTCCGTTTCCTTGACGACGTACATGCCGTCGTACTCCGCGCCGCCGACCTTTCCCTTGTAGGCGAAGCCGAGCTTTTTGGGGCACTTTGTGAAATACGCTTTGGGCGACTTTGCGTCGGCGGGGTACGAAATTCTCATTCCGGGGTAGTCAAGCCACGCCGACTCCACGACCGCAACTTTCATGCCCGACTTCTCGAAGAAGAACGGCAGCGACGCGCTGTGCTGCTTTTTGAGCGCGGCGGCGGGCTGGCGCAGAAAGCGTCTTTCGAACGATGTTTTGTCAGCCTGCACGACGTGCGCGATTGTGTTGTCGGAATCGGCTACCGACGAAAGTTCGAGAAGTTCGCCGTTTACGACAAGCTCTCCGTCGAAGTCCGTCGCAAAGCGGTACGCGGCGGCTTCGTCGTAGACCCTCACGAGCAGTTTGAAATTTTTGAAGCCGAGTTCCAGCTGGTTGTATTCGTCGGCGACGGTTTTGCGCGCGCCGAACACGGGTTCGAGCGTTCCCTTGTGCGAGGAAAGTTTTTGCGACTCCGCCACGGCGTCCCGACCGAGAAAGCCCCTGTCGGTGTCCATGCCGATTGCGCATTTTTCAAGCAGAACCTTTCCGTCGGCTTTGAGCGAAAACGACAGCCCCGCGCCGTCGTCCACCGACGCCTCAATTCTTCCGTCGGGCGATTTAACCGAATACGTCTCCGCCCGCGCCTGCGCCGCAAAGGCGAGCAGCGCGGAAATTCCCAGTGCATATATTTTCATTCTCATGGTACGGAAGTTAAAAAAGCCACGCGCAGTTTGTCGATAAAAAACGCCCCCTTTGTTTACTTTACAGTCAAGTTGCCGCGCAAAAAAAAGCGGCTCCGGATTGACCGAAACCGCCGTTCGAAAATTCGCCGAATTAAAGCTCTTTTATCTTCACGTTGCGCCAGAGTATCGCGCCCGTCTTGCCGAAGTGCACCTGCAAGCCGATGAAGCCGGGCTTTACGCCCTCCCACACGAAGTCCGCGGTCGGCACGCCGTTTACCCAAGTCTGCATTCTGTCGCCGTCGCATTTAATCGTCATTCTGTTCCAGCCGAGCAGGTCGAGGGCGTTGCGCGCCTGTTCCTGATCCTCGCGCGAGAGCGAATACTTCCACTCGACGCCTTCGTTGTAGACGCCTCCCGTCCAGCGGCGGCGCGGGTTTTCGTCCATTTCCGCCTGCGGGCCTACGACTCTGTCGAATTCGCTGCCGTCGGGGCGTTTGCGCTTTTCGAAGTATCCCCTGAAAATCACGCCCGAATTGCCGAGTTCCTCCCACTTGAATTCGCAGGTGAAGATGAAGTTTTTATAGTCGGCGCGTTCGGTGATGAGGAAGGAATTTTCCTTTTTCTTCTGGTCTACGACCTTGCCGTAAATGCAGCCGTCCTTGACGCCGTAGAACGCGGTGCCCGTCGTCGTCTTCCAGCCGTTGAGCGTTTTGCCGTCGAAGAGCGAAACGAAGCTTGAGTCGATTTTCGGCTCGCGCTCCTCCGCCGCTTTCATGAGCTTGTCCTCCACGCCGCGCGCGCGGAATTCCTTCTGCCAGACTTCCTTGAATTTGCGGGGTTTTACCCTGAGCTTGGAGGCTATGAATTTTTCGTCCTCGGCGGGAACTTTGCCCGAAAGCACTTCGTAGACCGTTTCGGCGACGAAATCCTTGTCCTTGTTTCTTGCGAGCTTCTTGATGATGATTTTGCAGATTGCCTTGCGCAGTCCGTCGTCCGCCCCGTTGAGGCGCGACGCAAACTTGGGAAGTTCGCCGTATGTGATGAGGTTTTCGTACATCTGCGAAATCTTGGCGTCTTTGTAGCCGCCGTCGAAGAATTTTGCTTCGAGCTTTTTAGCCGCGTCCAAGTCGCCCCTGATAACGAGCATTTCGAGCGCGAAGAGGTCGCCCTTAGATTCGGCGTCCTTCAAAATTCTGACCGCCGCAAAGCTCGGATTTTCCTCGAACACGTTGCGGGCGTGCGAAGCCAGAATCTTGTTGTCGGACTGCGTAAGCGCGTAGATTTTGCGGAGGTTCGCCTCGTCGGTGCAGATGAAACGCGCGGTATAGACGGCTTCGTCGAGCAGGTCGCGGTCGGTCGAATCGAGCAGCGGCGCGATTGTCGGGTAGAAGCGGGTGTCGCCCGAAAGCATGAACGTGGACATCGCCGCAAGTTTTGCCTCTTTGGAAAGCTTGGGGAACGCCGCCACGATTTCTTCGGAATCGGCGAATTTGCGCGCGTTGTAGACGAGTCTGCCCGCGCGGTCTACGTTTTTGCCGTCGGCGATTATGATAGAGTCGAGATACTTTACGCGGTTCTTTGCAAGCTCCGCGCGCGCCCCGATTGACATAGGATAGTCGGCGGGCACGCTTTCGAGCGCGTCGGTCGCGAGCGATTTGTCGCCCGATTTCGCCGCGCGGTAGGCTATGAGCGAAAGCGCGTCGAGGGCGGCGTCGCGGCGGAAGTCGTTCTTGGCCGCGATGCGCGAAAGCGTCTTCACGGCGTCCTCGTATTTTACCATCGCCGAAACCGCGAACAGCGCGAGGTTCTTGTTGTCCGACTGCGCGTATTTTTCCAGCGCGTCGAGACCCTTCGACGAGCCGCGGGCGGCGAGCGTCGAGAGAACCGTCATTGCGCATTTTTCGTCCGCCTTTTCGAGGGAGTCCGCAAGGGCGGAGTCAACCGAAGACGAGTCGAGCGTTACGAACACCGAGCACACCCACGGGGCGCGGAAGTCGTCGTTCAAAAACTTCGCGAGCACGGGGACGGACTTTTTCGTGGCGATGGGCTTCAAGATTTCGCAAGCCCTTTCGAACGCCGCGTTGTCGATTTCCTTTGCCGAAATGGTTTCGAGGATTTTCGCCTCGACCGATTTCGCCGAGCCCTTTTTCAGGGATTCCGTGCGGATTTCGTAGAACCACGAGAGGCTGTCGCCCGCCTTGTACGACTGCATGTCGGCATAGGCGTCGGCGAACAGGGACGCGCACGCGAACAGCGGCGCGGCGAAAACAAATGCAAATTTTTTCATGTCGAAATTCTCCTTTTACGCTTTGAGTTCCCACGGGGCGCAGTAGGCGCGGTCGCACATGCGGGCGGCTTCGTCGTCGCCGACAATCTCCTCCGTGTCGGGGTTCCATTTGATTGTGCGGTTGAGCCTGTACGCGATTTCGCCCAGCAGGCAGCCCGTGTTTGTGCGGTGCGCAATGTTGATGTCGGTCGCCGCCCTGCGCCTGTCGAGAATGCTGTCTACAAACGCCGTGAAGTGGTTGCCCGCGCGGACGGGGAAGAGCCTGTCCTCGGTGGGCAGAATGCGCGTTTCGGCAATCGAAAGCGGGTTGGAAACAATCGTGGCGCGGGAGACGAAAAGCGTTCCCTTTTCGCCGTAGAATTCCACGCCGTTGCGGTTCATGTCGGACATTTCGACCTCCACGCCGTTCTTGTAGCGGAAAGTTATCGAGAACTTTGTGGGCTGGTCGGAGAAGCCGTCCTTGGGCCATTCCACAAAATTGGGCTGCACTTCAATCGGGCCCGATTCGTCAACGCCCATCGCCCAGTGCGCGATGTCGAGGTGGTGCGCGCCCCAGTCGGCGATTTTGCCCGCGCTGTAATTCATTATGCCGCGCCAGCGCGTGAACGTCTTGCACGGGTTGTAGTACGACGAGCGCGGCGCGGGGCCCTGCCACATTTCCCAGTCAAAGCCTTTCGGCACGGGAACGGGTTTGAGGACTTCGCTCCTGAAATTCGACGGCAGACCGATTACGATTTTGCTGATTCTGCCCAAATACCCGTTCCTGACGATTTCCGCCGCGCGTACGAAAGTGGGAATGGAGCGCTGCCACGACCCCGTCTGCCAGATTATGCCCGAAGCCTCGACGGCGTCGCGCAGAACCTTGCCCTCGCGGATTGTGCGGGTGAGCGGCTTTTCGCCGTAGACGTCCTTGCCCGCCGCCACGCACGCAAGGGCGATTATCGCGTGCCAGTGGTCGGGAGTGGCCGACATGATGAAGTCGATATCCTTGCGGGCGACGACTTCGCGGAAGTCGTTGTAGCAGGGAATGTCCATGCCGAAGTTTTTGCGGGCAACCTGCAAGCCGCGCTGGTCGTTGTTGCCGTAGCCGTAGTACTGGCGGCCTTCGGTTGCGTTTACGTCGCAAAGCCCCACAAGCTGCAAACGCTTGTCGCTCACGAAGACGCCCGTGTTTCCGCAGCCCTGCGTGCCCAAGCCTATCGAAGCAAACGTGATTCGTTCGCTCGGCGCAACCGCGCCGTCCTTGCCCAACGCCGAAGCGGGTATGATTGTGGGGAAGCCCAAGGCCATTCCCGCGCCCGCCATTTTTTTGATAAAATCTCTCCTGTCCATGATAGTATAATGAATTGGTTTGTCGAAAAGGCGCAAGTAAATTCACACCTCAAACGTATGAGAAGATGATTTAACACATCGAAGCCCCCTGTCAAGCATTTTGGAATTTTTTTTGATTGCCGCCGCTCCGTCCCGTTTTAGGCTGTCTGATATGAAAATCGCAAATCTATTTACAGCCGCAATCGCGCCGATTATCCTTGCGGGGTGCGCGACGGTCGCGGGGGAATCCGTTTCGGAAAACACGGTGCTTTTCGAAAACTTCGAAAATTTCGACAAAAACTGCGGCGCAAACTGCGTCGTGCCCGAAGAAACCTCGGCAGTTTCCGAAGAAAACGCGCTTTCGGGCGGGAAGTCGCTTGTGGTTGACACGCGGAAATCGAAACGCCAGTACCCGCTTGCGCTTTCGATTTTAAGCCCCAAGTTCGAAAAGGGCTACGCCTACAAGCTGACCTTTAAATACTCCACCCCCGAAATCGACGGCGGAAAAACGCCCACGTTCTTTGTCTACATGTGCTACGGCAAGACGTCGAATACGCGCGACGCCGTTTTGGGAGCGCAGAAAAACACGCTGCTCTTCAAGACCGCGAAAGACTCCGACACGCTTACCGCGACATTCCTCGCGCAGGCGGACGGCGAAAGGAAAATCGAAATCACCTCCGCGGGCGGCGGCGTGCTGAAAATAGACGACATCAAAATAGAAAAACTGCCCATGCCAAAATACGCGTGGCTTTTCGAGGACGGCGCGTTCAAATATTTCAGGAGGCCGCCGATGTCGGGCAAGGGCTTCAACGATGCCGACCCCGCGCTCTCAATCCCGCGCGAAAAATTCTGCCCGTTCATCGACAAGTACGGACAGTACATGCACAGGAACTGGAAGAACAAAATCCTGACCGACGCCGACCTGAAAACACGCCTCGCCGAAGAGCAAAACTTCGAGAAGAAGCTCGGCGCAATCCCCAACCGCGACAAATACGCGGGGCTAATCGACCCCGACAGAAAATACGCGGCGACGGGGCACTTCCGCGCGCAGAAAATCGACGGCAAGTGGTGGCTCATCACCCCCGACGGCAATCTGTTCTGGTCGCACGGCATAGACTGCGTGGGCGCGACCGCTCCTACGATTATCACAAACCGCGGGGAATATTTCGACGACGTCTCCGACAAAAAATACGAAAAGACGGCATACTGGTCTCGCCTGCTTGAAGGCAAATTCCAGACCTACAATTTCTACCTGCGCAACATCGACAAAAAATACGGAGACGACGCCAAAAACTACAACGCCGTAGCCCCCCGCCGCTTGCGCTCGTGGGGCGTCAACACTTACGGCGCGTGGACAAAACCCGAACTTCTGGAAAACTCGGAAATCCCGTTCGCGCTGTTCACAAGCGCAAAAGCGCCGAAGAAACTCGAATCGCAGAAAAAGCTCAACGCGTACTGGCAGCCCGTGCCCGACTACTTCGACGAAAATTTCGAAAAGCTCACGCTCGAAGCCGTGGCGAAATCGGCGCGGCTGATGAACTCGCCGTACTGCGTGGGCGTGTTTGTTGACAACGAGCTTCCGTGGCAGACCGAAACGCTCGTGCTGCCCGCGGCAATTCTCTCGTGCAAGGCGGACCAGCCCGCGAAAATCGAGTTCAAAAAAATGCTCGAAAAGAAGTACGGC
>DHMA01000232.1:228-704 GCA_002405555.1 Opitutia bacterium UBA4654 | reverse complement strand
AATCGAAAAACTCAACGCCGCGTGGAATTCCAAATACGCAGGCTGGGACGACTTCCTCGCAAAAGCCGACTTCGTTCCGAAAACGAAATCCGGCAAAGCCGACATGCTTAAAATGGAGCGGAAATTCTACGAAAAATATTTCCGCACATGCCGCAAGGCGGTCAAGCGCGTCGCCCCCGACACGCTCTACCTCGGCTGCCGCCTCGCGTGGACGAACGAGCTTGTCGAAAAGTCGGCGTCGAAGTTCTGCGATGTCATCAGCTACAACCTCTACCGCGACGACGTCTCCGCATTCAAACTGCCCAAGAACGCAAAAGACAAACCCGTAATCGTGGGCGAATTCCACTTCGGCAATCAGGACAGGGGCGTGTTCGGCGGCGGACTCCGCGCATGCGCCACAATGCCGGAGCGCATAGAAAAATACAACACCTACGTTCTGAGCGCGGTCGAAAACCCGATAATCGTCGGGGCGCACT
>DHMA01000232.1:0-176 GCA_002405555.1 Opitutia bacterium UBA4654 | reverse complement strand
CAGTACTACGACCAGCCGACGACGGGCAGAGTGGGCGACGGCGAAAATTACAGCGTGGGCTTTGTGGATATAGCCGATACCCCCGTGTACGAGGCGGTCGAAGCGGCGAGGAAAATCGCGGAGGAAATGTACGCGACAAGACTTTCGGACGAACGCAAAGTAAAAATTACGGAACA
>DHMA01000177.1 GCA_002405555.1 Opitutia bacterium UBA4654 | reverse complement strand
CCGCATGTGGGCGGTAAACGTCAAGGAAATCCACGGCAAGGCGGGCGCGGTTAAGTCGGCGTCGCTGGTGGCATGCGACTGGGCTTTCGATTCGCTCGGACGCCCAAAATCTTTCACCGAACGCCCCAATTCCAAATTCAAAATCGAAGCCGATTTGATTCTGCTTAGCATGGGATTTACGGGCGTCGATACGCGCGGAATCGTGGACAGCCTCGGCGTAATGCTCTCGCCGCGCTCGATGATTAAAGTGGACGAAAACTTCTCGACAAACATAGAGGGCGTTTTCGCCGCGGGAGACTCCGTAAGCGGGCCGTCGCTCGTTGTTCGGGCTATCCAGTCGGGAAAAAATCTCGCCCGCAGTGTTGACATGTACCTGAAAAATTTGATAAAGTGAGCGCATATTAATTTATGAGCCTCCACGTAGAAGTAGCCGTATTAAATAAAATCAGCCATCTCGTCGCATTGAGGACGAGCGTACCAAACCTTTTGCGCGAAGTGCTGAAAATTCTCCATCTCGAAATGGGGCTGCTGCGCGGCACTCTCACCATGCGCGAGGGCGACGTCCTTGTAATCGAGGCGTCGGAAGGGCTTAGCAGAGAGGAAATCGACCGCGGGCTGTACCGCGTGGGCGAGGGCATCACGGGGCAGGTCGCCGCGACGGGCAAGGGAAAAATCATTCCCGACATCTCCAAGGAAAAGGGCTTCCTCAACCGCACAAAAGCCCGCGACGGCGAAAAGGGCGTGGCGTTCATCTGCGTTCCGATTGTCTATAAAGACGACGTAATCGGCACGCTCAGCATTGACCGCAAAGTCGAAAAAAATACCGACCTTAAAGCAGACTACCACCTCCTCGAAACAATCGCAAACATTACCGCCGACGCGATTTTCGCCGCATACTCCGCGCACGAGGAAAAGGAAAAACTTTTAAGCGAAAGCCGCGCCCTCAAACTCGAACTCGAAAACAAGCTGCGCCCGACGGAAATCATCGGGAATTGCAGCAACATGAAAAAAGTCTATTCGATGATTTCGAAAGTCGCCGCCTCCAACGCGACGGTGCTGATTCGCGGAGAGTCGGGCACGGGCAAAGAGCTTGTGGCAAAGGCGATACAGCGCAATTCGCTGCGCAGGGAAAATCCGTTCGTGGTCGTAAACTGCGCGGCGCTCCCCGAAGGGCTTATCGAAAGCGAACTTTTCGGACACGAAAAGGGGTCGTTTACGGGGGCTGTCAACCGCAAAATCGGGCTTGCGGAACTCGCCGACAAGGGCACGCTCTTTCTCGACGAAATAGGAGACCTTTCCCTGCCAATGCAGCTCAAACTCCTGCGCTTCATTCAGGAGCACACTTTCTACCGCGTGGGCGGAAACGAGGAACGCAAGGTTGACGTGCGCATTATCGCCGCAACCAGCCGCAACCTTGAAGAAATGATACGCGCGGGAACTTTCCGCGAAGACTTGTACTACCGCCTCAACGTCTTCCCGATTTACATGCCCGCGCTCAGAAATAGAAAAAGCGATATCGTGCTGCTCGCGGAGCACTTTTTGAGAAAATATAACAATATACACTCAAAACAGATAATCAGGATTTCAACTCCCGCAATAAATATGATGACTTCATATTATTGGCCGGGGAATGTCCGCGAACTCGAAAACTGCATAGAGTACGCAGTCCTCAATACCTCCGATAACGTAATCAGCGGATACAATCTGCCGCCGTCCCTGCAAACCGCCGAAAATACCGAGACTTCGCTGACCTCGGCAACCGCGGGCGGAGACTACGAGTCGCTTGTGTCGAGCTTCGAAAAGGAGCTGATTGTGGAGGCTCTGAAACTCAAAAAGGGCAACGCCTCCGCCGCCGCCAAACACCTCGGCGCAACGCAGAGGGTAATCCTCTACAAAATCAAAAAACTCGGAATCAACCCCGAACTCTATAAGTAGAAACCCCTGCGCTTTTCCGCTTTGTTGTCGGCGACTTTTTGCGCGGGGCGGTGGCGTTTCTGGTTGCAATGCCTCTGCCGCCTGCTAAAATCGTCCGTATGTTTAAAGCTTTTAATTTTGCGGTTTGCGCCTGCGCGGCGGTTTTGCTGGCGGGGGGCGCGGCTTCTCCCAAGAAAGTCGTTTTTGTTTCGGGTAATTCAATCCACCTGTGGGGCGACCACGAGCACGCCATCATGTGCGAAGAACTCGTCGGCATGGTCAACGAGTCGATGGGCGGGAAAGTCCGCGCCGAATGGCTCGATGCCGAAAAAACTTCCGACCTCTCCGCGCTCGACGACGCCGACGCCATCGTGATTTCGACCGAGGGCGAGAAAAACCACCCGTTCGCAGGCAAAACCGACCTGCTCGAAAAACTCAACGCCAAGGGCGTGAACATCGGCGCATTCCACTACACGCTCATGTTCGACTATCCCGCCGACAACGCCGCGTTCGATTCGCTGATTGGCGGGCACTATCAAAAGGGCTTTTCCTACAACCCGTTCTACGCCGCCGATTTCAGGCTCGGCTCGCACCCCGCGCTCAACGGCGTCAAACCGTTTTCGATTTACGACGAATGGCACTTCAACATAGCGTTCACAAAAAACGCGGCGCAGAAAATCACGCCGCTGATTCAAACGCAGGTTCCCGATAAAATCCGCAAACGCCGCAGCGCGCCGAAATCGGTGCAGGCGGAGCTGGGGAAGGGCAGGTTCGAGACAATCGCGTGGGTCGTCGAAAACCCGAACGGCACGCGCGGCTTCGGAATCATGGGCGGGCACGTCCCGTGGACGCTCTCGCAAAAAGACTATCGGAAGCTCGTTCTGAACACGATTGCGTGGCTTGCCGAAATCGACATTCCCGAAAACGGCTACGACGCCTCCGTTCCTCCATTCGAAAGCCTCGTCGCGAAAATCAAAAAGCCGAAGCGCGGCGACTACGACTATTATATAAAGGATTGGCGCGACCTCGACGCCAAATGGCGCAAGGAAAAATAGAAATTTTTCGCAAAAAAACAACAATCAATTAGAATCAAATTATGAGAATATCTATTATTGTGGGCGGGTTGTCGGTTTTTGCGCTTTGCGCGGTTTCGGCATTTGCGTCGGACATAAAAATTCCCAAAAACGACGCGGAGGACACGCAGGGTATTATGGCGAAGTCGTACTGGGAGCAGTGGAACGCCGACGTCAACGCGCGTATCGACCGCGACATCGAGGCAAACCGCAAAGCCGACGCGTCGTTCAAAGTCGGCAAAATCGCGGCGGGCACAAAAGTGAAAGTCGCGCAGATTTCGCACGAATTCTACTTCGGGGCGCACATCTTCAACTTCGACCAGCTTGGCGACAAAACGCTCAACGCAAAATACAAGTCGCTCTTCGGCACGCTTTTCAACTCGGCGACGGTTGCCTTCTACTGGTGCAAGTTCGAAATGCAGGACGGCCGCATGCGCACCGCGGGCGAATACTGGGACAGTCAGGATTTCTGGGCAAACACCGAAAACCCCAAAACGCAAATCCACTGGCGGCGCCCGCCGACCGACCCCGTCGTAGACTTTTTGAAAGACAGGGGCGTTCGCGTCCACGGACACGCGCTGATATGGGGTAATAAGACCTATCAAATTCCCGTTTGGCTCTACGACAAATGCCTGACGGACGGCGAGCGCGAAAAATTCGCAAAACTCATCAAGTCGCCGATGAAAGACGGCGTAAAAGTCGTCCGCGAGCAGTACACTCCGCTCTATAATAAAATGTCGGTCTCCGAGCTTGACGCCTACATTCCCAATTTCGGCAAAAACCTCAAACGCGAGTTCGCCCGCCGCATCTCCCGCCTTGCCGAATATTACGGCGACAAAATCGAAAGCTGGGACGTCGTCAACGAGAGCCTTGAAGACTTCGCCGACGGGTATATGAACGCTGGCGGAATTTTCTCGAAAGGCGTCCGCTACGGAATCATGCCCGCCGACTACGCCTACGACGGCTTCCAAGTCGCGCAAAGGGCGTTCCCGCCGAGCGTAAAACTCAACATCAACGAGAACCCCTACGGGCCGTTCCGCCTTGCAAAATACGACACCCAGATTCGCGACCTCATCGCCCGCGGCTGTAAAATCGACGTCGTCGGCTGGCAAATGCACCTTTTCAACCCGCAGGTCGTGCAGCTAATCGCCGACGGCAAACCGACCGACAACAAACGCATGCAGCTCGACATTCTGAAAATTTCGCCCCAACACATGCGGGAGGCGTTCGAGATGGTCGAACGCGCAAACCGCCCCATTCACATGAGCGAAATTACAATCAGCGCGCCAGATAATACCGAACGCGGAAAAATGATACAGGCTATCATCACGCGCAACCTGTACAGAATGTGGTTTAGCAGGAAGTCGGTGGTCGGCATAACGTGGTGGAACGTCGTTGACGATTGCGGCGCACCCGGCGAGCCGTCGATTTCGGGGCTTTTTACCCGCGAGATGAACCCGAAACCCGCGTACTACGCGCTTTCGGAACTTGTCGAAAATGAGTGGCGGACGAATTTGGAAGTCGAGCCGAACGAAAACGGCGAAATAAAATTCAGGGGCTTCAAGGGGAAATACAGAGTGTCGTGGACGACCGAAAAGGGAGAGGAAAAATCCGCCTGCATCACGGTAAAATAGGGCGGCGGAAACGCGGACGCTTAGTTGAAAAAATAGCGGGCTTCAAGCCCCTCTATGCCGTGCATGTTGACATAGCGCGAACGCAAATGCGCGATGTCGGCATGCCCCATGTTCAGCTGCAAACGCGGCAGGTCGGAATAACGCTTGGCGTGGAAACTGGCGTAGGTGTGGCGGAGCACGTCGCAAACCCAGAGCTTGCGGAATCCCGAAATGTCGCGGATTCTCCGCCAGCGGCGCACCCAACCCGTCGGGCAGATTTTAGACTCCTCCGATTCTGGGCATACCGCATTCAAGAGCCTGTTCAGGACGGGCGGAATTTCGACCTGCCGCACCCCGCCTGTTTTCGAGCATTGCGAACGGACGGTGATTGTCTTTTCTTC
>DHMA01000205.1:7296-7581 GCA_002405555.1 Opitutia bacterium UBA4654 | reverse complement strand
GTTTTGTGCGGGGGGTTTTACGTATCGGGGTTTGTATTTTCTTTTTCAGCACTACATAGCCCTTGGGTTCGAGTTCCAGTTTGGTTTTATTGCCGTTCTGCTCGAACTGTGTTCCGTAGGAGATTATTTCCCATGCGCCGCGTGTATCGAAGTCTACAAGTGTCGAAATCTTTGAGTCCGCCGCGTTGATTACAACCAGTGCCGCGCCCTCTTTCGCCTCGCGGGCAAACGAAAGCACTGCGTCGGGTTTATCGTTGTCTATCCAGCGCGTTTTGCCGTCGAAGA
>DHMA01000205.1:253-7201 GCA_002405555.1 Opitutia bacterium UBA4654 | reverse complement strand
GTTCTGCGTTTGCCCTGTTCGGTATTCATATTCGCCCACTCGGTGAAGTATCTGCCGTGTGTGCGGTCGGAGAACATCGTCATGGGGGCGTCGTCGGCGAATTCGTTGCCGCTGTATATAAACGGAATGCCGTCGAGGGTAAAGTTCATGACCATGACGGCGTCCATGCCGCGGTAGCCGAAGCGGATTTCGCAGCGTTTGCGGAAAGGTCCGTTGGCGAAGTCGTGGTTTTCCATTGCGCGGAGCACTCTCGCGTTTGCGGGCTGGTCTTTATCGAAAGACTCCCAGCGTTCGCGCAAAATTTTTGCGGGCTTTTTGTTGTAGAAGACTTCGATTGTCTTGCGTTGCCAGAGCACTTCGTAGGTGGCGTCGTAGGTTTTTTCCGTCGCGGAGTGGCGTTCGCTTTCCTCAATCATGAGAAGTTCGGGCTTGATTTTGCGCAGGCGGACGGCGGCGTTGTCCCAGAAGTCGGAGGGCACCATTTCGCCGACGTCGGTGCGGAAGCCGTCGATGTCAAACTCGCGCAGGAGAAATTCCATATTCTTTGTGAGATATTCGCGGAGTTCGGGATTTTTAAAATTCAGGCGCGGGAAAGCCCATTCGCCCGTATCGGGAGAGCCGTCGGGCTTGCGCATGACGAAATCGGGGTGGTCTTTTATGAAGACGGCTTTCGGCCCGCAGTGGTAGTACACGACGTCGAAGAGCACTTTCAGTCCGAGTTCGTGCGCCTTTTTGACGAAGTTGCGGGCGTCGTCGGCGGTGCCGTACGAGGGGTCGATTTTGTAAAAATCCTTCATGCGGTAGGGATTTTTGGGATTTTCGGTTTTGGCGGCCTTTTGGCGTTCGCTCCAAAAGGTTTTGTCCATGTCGTCGTCGTGCTCGGTGAGCGGGCAGAGGTAGACGATATCGACGCCGAGCGACTTCACATAGGGCAGCATTTCCGCCGCCTTGTTGAGCGTGCCCTCCTGCGTAAACGAGGGCAGGAGAATCTGGTAAATCACCGAGCGTTTGAAGTCTTCGGGAACGGGTTTTGCGACTTTCGCCGACGCGAACGCCGACGCCGCGCATGCCAGCGCCGCCGACACGAGAATTGCTGTTTTTTTCATCATATATTCAAGTTGGTTGTGTGTTAAAAGACAATAAAGTAAAAATGCAAAAACAAGACAACACAATCCAAAATCCTCGCGAAATTGGTAAACAGTTTACCGATTTCGCGAAAAACCGCCCCACTTCGCCGCTTCGAATCGGAAGAGTCGCGGCGTCCAAACACTTGCAAATGCGGCGCAACTTTCGGAGCGCGGCGGCTCGGACTGCGCCGACGCCCCGAAACGACAGCGGAAAATCGCCGCGGTTTCAAAAAAACGGAAAATTTTGTTGAAAGAAAGGGGTAATTTTGCCTTATTAAAGGCTTCCA
This sequence comes from Opitutia bacterium UBA4654, assembly GCA_002405555.1. Taxonomy (GTDB): domain Bacteria; phylum Verrucomicrobiota; class Verrucomicrobiia; order Opitutales; family Intestinicryptomonadaceae; genus Merdousia. The sequence continues at coordinate 5,787 of DHMA01000205.1, read as the reverse complement.
TTTTTTAGCAATCGTAACCTGAAAAAGAAAATCATGGGAAACATAAAGAAATCAATGATGTCGTCGCTTATGAAAAAATTTGCGATGGCGGTGACGGGCTTCGTATTGGCGTCCTTCCTGCTGATACACATGCTCGGAAACTTGCAGACGCTCGAAGGGGGTCCGCACGCAATCAACGCGTACGCGAACTTCCTCCAAACGCTGCCGTGGGAAATCCTCTGGGGTTTCAGGCTCTGTTTGGGCGTGTGCTTCGTACTGCACCTGTTGACGGCGTATTTGCTCGTCCTCGAAAACTCGAAGTCGCGTCCGCAACGCTACTCCGTTAAGAAGAGCCTCGCCTCTACCCTCGCCGCGAGAACCATGATTTTCTCTGGTACGATTATCGCGCTTTTCGCGGTTATCCACATCATGCACTACACGGTGCTCAACCTTGACCCCTCGTTCAAGCTGCTCGAATGGAAGGCGACTTCCGGCATGTACGAAGGCAAGGTTATCCACGACGTCTACGCAATGCTCATTCTCGGCTTCTCCAATCCGTGGGTTTCGATTGCGTACATTTTCGCGATGGTCGTAATCGGCTTCCACCTTTCGCACGGCGTAAGCAGCATGTTCCAGAGCATCGGCTTCCGCAACGAAAAATGGCGCTACCGCCTCAACGCAATCGCGGTTCTCTACTGCGCGGTTATCGCTCTCGGCTTCTCGATCAACCCCCTCGCGGTTCTCGTATCGAAGTATTCCGACTGCCAGATTCTGCCCGTAAAGCAGGTCGAAAAACAATTCGGCCAGCTCAAAGACACGAAGGGCGAAATCTTCATCAACTACGACTTCCTCAAAGAAGGCTGCAAACCCTGCGCCAAGAAATAATAAACGAAGGGAACTAAAATGAGTTTGGATTCTAAAATTCCTGAGGGACCCATTTCCGAAAAGTGGTCGAACTTTAAATTTCACGCAAAACTGGTAAACCCGTCGAACCGCAGAAAGTACCGCGTAATCGTGGTAGGCAGCGGTCTTGCGGGCGCGAGCGCGGCGGCGAGCCTTGCCGAACAGGGCTACAATGTCGACTGCTTCTGCTATCAGGACAGCCCCAGACGCGCGCACTCAATCGCGGCGCAGGGCGGCATCAACGCGGCTAAGAACTACCAGAACGACGGCGACAGCATCTACCGCCTCTTCTACGACACCGTTAAAGGCGGCGACTTCCGCTCGCGCGAAGCCAACGTCTACCGCCTCGCGGAAGTCAGCGTAAACATCATCGACCAGTGCGTTGCGCAGGGCGTTCCGTTCGCCCGCGAATACGGCGGTCTTTTGGCGAACCGCTCGTTCGGCGGCGCGCAGGTCAGCCGCACGTTCTACGCCCGCGGCCAGACGGGGCAGCAGCTCCTCCTCGGCGCGTACTCGGCTCTCGAAAGACAGATTGCCCTCGGCAAGGTCAAGATGTATACCCGCCGCGAAATGCTCGACCTCGTAAAGGTTGACGGCTCGGCAAAGGGCATCATCGTCCGCAACCTCATCACCGGCGACATCGAAAGATACTCGGCCGACGCGGTTCTGCTCTGCACGGGTGGCTACGGCAACGTGTTCTATCTTTCCACAAACGCGCAGGGTTGCAGCGTAACGGCGGCTTTCCGCTGCTACAAACGCGGCGCGGGCTTCGCAAACCCCTGCTTCACGCAGATACACCCCACTTGCATTCCCCAGCACGGCGACCAGCAGAGCAAACTCACGCTCATGAGCGAATCGCTCCGCAACGACGGCCGCGTGTGGGTTCCCAAGAAGAAGGAAGACTGCACCAAGAAGCCGTCGGAAATCGCCGAAGAAGACCGCGACTACTATCTTGAAAGAAAGTATCCCTCGTTCGGCAACCTCGCTCCCCGCGACATTTCCTCGCGCGCGGCTAAGGAAGCCTGCGACGACGGCCGCGGCGTAGGTCCGGCGGTCAACGGCGAAAGACGCGGCGTTTACCTCGACTTTGCCGACGCAATCAAGCGCGACGGCCTCAAAACGGTCAAGGAAAAGTACGGCAACCTCTTCGACATGTACGAACGCATCACGGGCGAAAACGCGTACGAAACACCCATGCGCATATACCCCGCTTCGCACTACACAATGGGCGGCCTTTGGGTTGACTACACCCTCGAAAGCACGATTCCCGGACTCTTCGTTCTCGGCGAAGCCAACTTCTCGGACCACGGCGCAAACCGCCTCGGCGCGTCCGCGCTCATGCAGGGTCTGGCGGACGGCTACTTCGTGATTCCCTACACGCTCCCGAATTATCTGGCACGCGTCGGCGCGCAGAAAATTTCGACCGACCGTCCCGAATTCGACGAAGCCGAAAAGAACGTTCGCGACCAAATCAAGAAACTGATGAGCATCAAGGGCACGCAAAGCCCGCGCCACTTCCACATGAAACTCGGAAAAATCATGTGGGAATACTGCGGCATGGCGCGTTCCGAAGAAAGCCTCAAAAAGGCTCTCGAACTCATTCCGCAGGTTCGCGAAGAATTCTGGAAGGATTTGAAAATCGTTGGCGAAGAAAACACGCTCAACACCGAGCTTGAACGCGCCGGACGCGTTGCCGACTTCCTCGAATTCGCGGAAGTAATGGTTCGCGACGCCCTCGAAAGACGCGAAAGCTGCGGCGCGCACTTCCGCGTGGAACACCAGACGGAAGACGGCGAAGCAAAGCGCAACGACGCCGAATACTCCTATGCATTCGTATGGGAATACGCGGGCGAAGGCAAAGCTCCGATTCTCAACAAAGAGCCGATTACGCACGACGAAGTCGCTCCCGTTGTACGTTCCTACAAATAAAAATTAAAATTCGGGATACAAATGAAAGTACATCTCAAAATTTGGACGCAAAAAAACGCCAACGAAAAAGGCCGTTTTGTCAACCACACTGTAGATAACGTAAGCCCCGACAGCTCGTTCCTCGAAATGTTCGACATTCTCAACGAACAGCTCGTCGCACAGGGCAAAGAACCCATCGCGTTCGACCACGACTGCCGCGAAGGCATTTGCGGTATGTGCTCGATGGTCATCAACGGCAAGCCCCACGGCCCCGAAATGAAGACCACCGTATGCCAGCTGCATATGCGCAAGTTCAAGGACGGCGACACAATTGTCGTCGAACCGTGGCGCGCGGGCCCGTTCCCGATTAAGAAGGACTTGATTGTCTCGCGCGACGCCCTCGAACTCATTCAGCAGGCGGGCGGCTATATCACTTCCCGCACGGGTTCGGCTCAGGACGCCAACGCGACGCTCATTTCGAAGGAAATCGCGGACAAGGCAATGGACGCCGCCCAGTGCATCGGTTGCGGCGCGTGTGTTGCCGCCTGCCCGAACGCTTCGGCAATGCTCTTCACGGCGGCGAAGGTCTCGCACCTCAACTACCTGCCGCAGGGCGCACCCGAAAAGGACAGACGCACAATCGCAATGGTCGAAAAGATGGACGAACTCGGCTTCGGCAACTGCTCGAACTACGGCGAATGCCAAGCGGTTTGCCCGAAGGGTATCACGCTCGACTTCATCGCGAAGATGAACCGCGACTACGCAATCGCAAAGGCGAAACAGCTCGCCGCGCAAAGCGAATAGTCGGGATTCCGAAAAAATTGCAAAAGCCCGCCCGTCGCAAGACGGCGGGTTTTTTTGCGCCCCTACGCGGCGCAAGCCGCCGCATAAAATACCGAACTTGCCGACATAGCCGCGCCAGACGCCCTACCTACATACAACACGCGCAATCGGCGGCATAACTTGGCGGCAAAATATTCCCCGCCAAGCGCAGCGGAAACGATACAAAAAAATACAGTCTACCTCACCCGCTGTGCGCAAAAAGCAAACGCGGAACGCAACGCAATTCCCGCAACAATGCGCGAAGACGCCGAGAAAACATGCATAGCAGCCCCTCGAAAAGCAAGCAGAACAATAAACCAAACGGCGCAAAAGCAAATATCGCGGCACACGCATAGCCCCGCCGCATTCCAAGAATAAATACATGGCGCACTAACCCCGTTGCTTTCAAACGCAAAGGCGCGTATCACTTGCCCAAGCCCCTTTTCCAAGCGCAAAGGCGCGGCATATTTAACGCCAACGAATACTAAAAAGTCTCGGCGAGGGCGTCGCGGAAATTCCCGCAAAACGCAACACGCAAGGCTTGGCACGCACACACACGCGCACAAAGACGTGCGCGAGAATGATTAGACGTTAATGAGTGCGCCAATGATTGTACGCGGGCTTTGCGTTCGCGGAAAGGATACGCTGCGGCATGCGGAAATATTGTCGCGCCGCCGCCCGCCCCTGCCCTTCGGATTTTCGGAATTCGATGCCGCAAAGGCAAACACTCCCGCGTTTCTGTGCGAAATTTTCGGCGCGGAAAGTTTCTGTGCCGCGTTTGAGCGCAAAAAAAAAGAGAACCGCGAACGGTTCTCCTTTCGGTGTCCGCGCGGATTTCTCCGCGTCGGAAAAATTGCCAGTCGGCCGAATTACATCATGCCGCCCATGCCGCCCATCGAGGGGTCGCCTGCGGGCATCGCGGGCTTTTCTTCGGGCTTGTCGGCAATCATGCATTCCGTGGTGAGCAACAGCCCCGCAACGGAAGCCGCGTTTTGGAGCGCGGAACGCGTTACCTTGGTCGGGTCAACGACGCCTGCCTTGAAGAGGTCTTCGAACTTGCCCGTCGCGACATTGTAGCCCCACGAGCCTTTGCCGTTGAGGACTTCCTTTACAACCAACGCGCCTTCTTCGCCCGCGTTTGCGCAAAGCTGGCGGAGGGGAGCTTCGATTGCGCGGCGTACGATTTGCGCGCCGACGAGTTCGTCGCCTTCGAGTTTGAGGGCGTCGATTGCCTTTGCCGTGCGGAGGAGCGCAACCGAGCCGCCCGCGCTGATGCCTTCTTCGACCGCCGCGCGTGTCGCGTGGAGGGCGTCGTCAACACGGGCTTTCTTTTCCTTCATTTCGGGTTCGGTAGCCGCGCCGATGTTGATGACCGCTACGCCGCCCGCGAGCTTTGCGAGGCGTTCCTGCAATTTTTCGCGGTCGTAGTCGGAAGTCGTTTCTTCAATCGCCTTGCGGAGCTGCTTTACGCGGCCCTGAATGTCGGCGGATTTGCCCGCGCCTTCGACGATTGTCGTGTTTTCCTTCGAAACCGTGATGCGTTTCGCCTTGCCGAGGTCGGCGAGTTGGAGGTTTTCGAGCTTGAGTCCGAGGTCTTCGGTGATGCAACGCGCGTTCGTGAGAATCGCGATGTCTTCGAGCATTGCCTTGCGGCGGTCGCCGAAGCCGGGGGCTTTGACTGCGCATACGTTGAGCATGCCGCGGAGTTTGTTGACAACCAAAGCCGCGAGAGCTTCGCCTTCAACGTCCTCAGCGATAATCATCAGCGGCTTGCCGGTCTTTGCGACAGCCTGCAAAATCGGGAGGAGTTCCGCGAGGTTGGAAATCTTCTTTTCGTGCACGAGAATATACGCGTTTTCGAGCACGCATTCCATCGAATCGGTATTCGTTACGAAGTACGGCGAGAGGTAGCCCTTGTCGAA
>DHMA01000205.1:0-143 GCA_002405555.1 Opitutia bacterium UBA4654 | reverse complement strand
CCGTCTTTGCCGACCTTGTCCATGGCTTCGGCGATGATGTTGCCGATTTCCGTGTCCCAGTTGGCCGAAACCGTCGCGACTTGGCGGATTTCGTTGCTGTCCTTAACGGGCTTGGAGTTCTTTGCCAATTCCTTGACGGCGGC
>DHMA01000105.1 GCA_002405555.1 Opitutia bacterium UBA4654 | reverse complement strand
GGCAAGGTTAAATGCACGTCCGACTCCCTGATTATCCTGCACGCAAAAGACATTTCGTTCGACGCCTGCCGACTTCTGTTAAGGGGGAACAATTCCCCGTGGACAAACGCGGTTCGGACGGTCAACGTGGAAAATTGCCGAATTTCCGAAACCTGCCGCTTCGACGCAAAAAAGCCGCAATAAGGGCGTACGGCGTCGCCGTCAACCCGCATGGGCACACTTCCCGCGCGGGTTGCTTTTTTCGGAAAACGTTCCTCCGTCGCTTTTGCTTTGATTTTAAATTGCGGCGCAAAATTGCCACAAAAAACCCGCCGTAAATTAGGCGGGTTTTGCGCAATCAAGGTTTGTACCAACGCCCCTATTCCGTTTTCGGCGGGTCTTGCTATTGCCGTTTTCCGCAATAACGCTTTCGGCGTCGTACGAAACTGCCGCGCGGAGTTTTAGCGGGGGCGCGGAGTCGGCTATTGTTTGTCGGGAACTTCGTCGTAGACTCTCACAAAGTCCACTTCAAAAAAGTCGGGCAAAACCGCCTTGAAGAGTTCGGGCGCGGGCTTGCCCCAAACGCGCGAGCCCGAGGAAAGTCCGCCGTCGTTGCCCTGCGCGTTTCGGTATCCGCGCGGCTCGGTCGAAACAAGAACGAACTGCTCGACATGCGAAACGGGGCTGTTTTGCTCGCCTACTTTCTTGCCGTTTGCGTAGAACGTGTAGCCTTTCGGCGACCAATCGACGCCATAATAGCACCAGCCGTCGGCGTACGCCTCGTATTCCCACGAGAAATGCCCGAACCACTTGCCGTCCCTGCCGTAGCCGTTCCAGCCGTTGCCGCCGACAATGCGCCCCTCCGAAACCTGCTTGTAGTTTTCCATGATGTCCGTTTCGACGCCCGAAACTTCGGGGTTCGGCGTAGAGCCAATCCCCGGCGACTGCAACCAGAACGCCGAGTGCCAGCCCGCGTTCTTGGGCTGTTTGCAGCGGATTTCATAATAGCCGTATTTGTGCATGAAAAGCGGCTTGCGGTATTTGCCGAACGGCCAAAAGCCCTTTGAATCTTTGGGAATGTCGTAGGTGAGCGAGCCTGTCTGCAAATGCGGCGAGCAGAAGTCGTCGCCCTTGCGGAGCAGATGCAGGCGCACGGTCTTGCCCGTCATCTCGACGCCCTCGAAATTGTGCGCGAACGCGGGGAAATCCTGCCCCCAGAACGACTCGCGGCACATCCACTTTGTTTTGTCGATTTCCGCGCCGTTGAATTCGTCGTTCCAGACGAGCTTCCACTTTTTGTTCGGCGGCAGAAGGCTCGGAGCTTCGTCGGCAAAAGGCTTGAACGGCACCTGCACAACGGGTTTGTCTTTGACGCTCACTTCCGTAAACGCCGCGAATCCGCAGAGAGGGAACGCGGCGGCGGCGAGCGTTGCGATTAAGTATTTTAGTGTGTTTTTCATTTAGGCTAATGATTGGTGTTAAAATTCATTATAAGCGCGGACGCGGCAAAACGCCCTACCTTGCGCCGAATTTGCGCTTCGGTTTTTTGTGGTCGCCGCGCAGCATGTCGCGCTGGGTTCGACGTTCGGCAAGCCCCTTGTTTACTTTTATCGGCGAGCCGTCGGGAGCGGTTTCCGAGCAGTACATCGCGCAGCCCATCGTCATCGGAAGCGGAATGAAGTCCTGCACTTGCTGCAATTTCCAGTTCGATTTCGACAGGTACGAATCGACAACCTTCATGTCCGCCTCTGTGCACCCCGGAAAATTCGAGATGAAGTACGGCACCATGTACTGCTTTTTGCCCGTGCGCCCGTTCACTTTGTCGAAGATTCTGCGGAACTCCTCGAACTCGCCCGCCTTGCCTTTGCGCATGAGTTTCAGGACGCGGTCGGAAAGGTGTTCGGGGGCTACGCTAATCTGCCCCGAAACGTGGTCTGCTATGATTTTTTCGGTGAGTTCGGGTTGCAAAAGCGCGAGGTCGAGGCGCACGCCCGAATTTACGAAGACGTGTTTTACTTTCGGAATCGACTTCAACTTGTCGAGCAGTTTCGAGAGCGGCTCGCCGTCGGCGCGGTAGTTTTTGCAAAAGTTGGGGAATATGCACGAGTAGCGGCGGCACTTTTTGCAAAGCTCGCGGTCGCGCGGAACGTGCCCGTAGATGTTGCCCGCCGCTCCGCCGACGTCGCTGACCGTCCCCCTGAAATACGGCTCGCGAGAAAGCCTCTCGACGCTCCGCGCGACGCTTTCGGGCGTCCGCGACACAAGGTGCCGCCCTTGGTGCGACACCAGCCCGCAGAACGCGCAGCCCCCTGAGCAGCCGCGCACGACGGTGATGGAGTCTTTTATCATCTCCCACGCGGGGATTTTCGCCGAGTAGCTCCAATGCGGCAGGTTTGTGAACGGAAGCTCGCAGAATTTGTCGAACTGCGCCGAAGTCATCGGCTCGCGCGGCGGCTCTATTAGCAGGATTCTCCCGTTCGTTTTTTGGATAAGCCGCCTGCCGTTCCACGGGTTCATTTCAGACTCCACCGCCTTGGTCTCGCGCATGATTGCGGTTTTGTCGGCGCACATTTCCTCGAACGACGGCAGCTCCACGCAGCCCGCCGACGAAAAGCCCGCCGACTCCGTTCCGCCCAGATAGCGGCACGTTCCGCGAATGCCGTCGAGAGATTCGCCGTTTTTGAGGCGGTCGAAAATTTCGAGCATTGTAAGCTCTCCCATTCCGTAGCAAAGGAGGTCGGCCTTCGAGTCCACAAGGACGGAGGGGCGGATTTTGTCCTGCCAATAGTCGTAGTGCGCAACGCGGCGCAGGCTCGCCTCCACGCCGCCGAGAATTACGGGCAGTTTGGGGAACGCCCGCCTGACAAGCTGGCAGTAGACAACCGACGCGTGCGGCGGGCAAAGCCCCGTTTTGCCGTCGGGCGCGTACATGTCTTCGTGGCGCATGCGGCGTCCCGCGGTGTAGATTTTGAGCATGGAGTCTATGTTGCCCGCCGACACCCCGCAGCCGATTAGCGGCCGCCCGAATTCGTTGAGGCTTTCGGGGTTCTTCCAGTCGGGCTGGGCGACGATTCCCACTCTGTACCCCGCGTCGAGCAGAATGCGGGCAATCAGCGACGCCCCGAAGCTTGGGTGGTCAACGTACG
>DHMA01000114.1:5997-12532 GCA_002405555.1 Opitutia bacterium UBA4654 | reverse complement strand
AGTCAATACTTTTTTGAAAAATTTTCCGAAAAAAATTTTTTCGGCTATTTTTTGTAGACGCAAACGCATAAATACCGAATATGAAAACCATGCCCGCCGACAGGACAATCCTACACTGCGACCTCAACGGATTCTACGCGTCCGTCGAAGCCCTCGCCCACCCCGAAATAGGCGACAAGCCCATGGCGGTGTCGGGAAATCCGCGAATCAGGCACGGGATAATTCTCGCAAAAAACGAGGCGGCAAAAAAGTACGGCATAAGCACGGGAGAGCCGATTTTTCAGGCAAAGAGAAAATGCCCCAACCTCATTCTGCTCGAACCCCACCACGAAAAATACGCGGAGTATTCGCGCAGGGTGAACGAAATCTACTCGCGGTTTACAAACAGGGTCGAACCGTTCGGGATAGACGAATCGTGGCTCGACGTGAGCGGCTCGCTCTCGCTTTTCGGGTCGGGCGTGGAAATTGCCGACAAGCTCCGCGAAACGGTGAAAGCGGAACTCGGTCTTACTATTTCGGTCGGCGTTTCCTTCAACAAAGTTTTCGCAAAGCTCGGAAGCGACTACAAAAAACCCGACGCTACAACCCTCTTCGGACGCGGACAAATGCAGATTATCCGCGGACTGCCCGTCCGCGACATGTTGTTTGTCGGCCGCTCGACGGCGGAAACACTGCGCCGAATGGGAATACAGACCATCGGAGACCTCGCCGACGCCGACGAAAACTTCCTAATCCGCCGCTTCGGCAAGCACGGAAAATCGCTGTCGGAGGCGGCGCGGGGAGAGGAAAATTCGCCCGTTGCGTTTTACGGAGAGGACGACGAAGCGAAGTCGGTGGGAAACTCCATAACTTTCAAGCGCGACCTCGACGGCGCGGCGGACATCAGGGCGGGGCTTGAACTCGTCGCCGAAAAAGTCGCGCGGCGCATGAAGCGCGACGGCGTGAAATGCACGGTCGTCCACGCGACAATCAAAGGCGCGGACTTCTCTTACCTGACCCGCCAGACAAGCGTGGACAAGCCGACGAATTCGAGGCTCGCGCTCGTGGAAACCGCAATGCGACTCGTCTCGGCAAACTGGGATTTGAAGTCGCCAATCCGCATGCTGGGAATCGCGGGGTCGGGACTTGTGGACGCAAACGCGCCCTACCAAGCCGACCTCTTCGAACCGCCACAGGAACTTTCCGAAAAAAACGAAAAAGCCGAAGACGCGTACTTCGACATTCGCGAAAAATTCGGGAAGTCGGCAATCAGCTTCGGCTCGGAATTCGAGCGCAAAGACAGGGACATCGACGGATAGCGACGCAGACGGATAGCCCCGCCGCGCAAAACCGCCAATCCGCGCTCCGCAAACGGACGTTTGACGCAAAAAATTTCCGCGCGGCAGACAAACACAATGCGCCCACTCCCTCCCCTCTTGCGCAAATAAAAAAACCGCGCAGATTGCCCGCGCGGCTCGAAAAAAAACTTGAAAAACTACGGATTGAGACTGCCCTCCAAACGCGCGCGCCAGTACGCGGCAAGGAGGGTGTACGAACTGCCGCTGTCGTGCGAGCCTGAAACCCTCGCAATGCAGTCTCGCAAAATTTTCTCGTGCTTGGGCGTCAACTTGTAGCCCGGAGAGAGCAGCTGCCCGTTTATGACCTCGGCGCAGTCGCGGGCGTACTTGCGCTTGGAGAGGTCGAACACGGGAGAGTTTTCGACAAATTCGGCAAGCATGTCCATGAGATCGCCGACCTGCTTTTTGAGCTTTTTGTTTTTCTCTACAACGTAAATTAGTTCGAGCGACGCCTCCATTTGCAGAACCGAATACGCGGGAACAAATGCCTTCATGCGCTTTTCGGGCATCTGCGGAAGCTCGGCAGTGCGCGAGAGCGCGTAGGGCAGGTGCTTTCTGTAAAGCTCGAAATACTCGGACTTCTTCGTGACGTCGTAGGCGGCGGCGTAGAACATGGCAAGACGCGCTGCCTCGTGCGGGTTGACGTCGAGCATTTTGCCGACGCCGCGGTCGTCGGGCATGCCCTTGTAGAATTTAAAGGAGTACGGGGGATTGCCGTCTTCGCGGACTTCGCGCGTCATCTTGTCGGCGACGGCGGAAAAAATCTTCCTGATTTGCGCCTTCTCGGCGGACGACGACATCGGAGACCTGTAATAACGCCACATGCCGTGAATGCTGTGCGTGTACTGGTCGCGCGAAGAGCCGGGGTATACGGACTTGCAGTCGTCGGGAGAGACGCCGCGGGCAATGAAACCCTCGTCGCCGTGGGCGGTCGCGGCAAGGACAAGACCCTTGAAAAGCGCGGCGGCGCGAGCCTTCGAGTCGGCGTCTTTCAAGACCTCGTAGCGGTCGCAAAGCCCCGCAAGGACAATGCCGCCAAGCATGGAACAGTCTTCAATGCCCGAACCGCCGCCATGCCAGTTTGTCATGCCGTTTTTCTTCAAAGGCTTCAACTCGGCAATCTCGGCGGGAGAAGGGACTTTTGTAAGAGGGGCAGTATAAAATAGGTTGGACTTGGGAGAATAAAAGACCCGAGAACTGTCCTGCCAAAGACGCTCAATCTTCGATTCCAGAGCCGCATTGTCGTCGGGATTTACCTTCTGGGCAAACGCGAACGACCCCGCAAGCGAAATTATAGAAAATACCAGTGTTAATGACAATCTTCCCATATGCGTTATTCTATATTAAAAACGACACCCTACAAAAAAACCGCTCCATTTTCAATTACTTGTTTTGTAAAAAATAAAATAAACAGACTACACGAAAAAAAACGGCAATCCACAAACAAAAGCCGGCTCGCCAACCCAACAACTCCACTTTTCTCCCAATACAACTTAAAAATCTTCTGCGTTAGCACTCACTATTTAGGGGCGTCAAAGTGCCCCTATAAGAGTGGCTTTGCGAGTGGCTCAGGGCGCGTAGCATACGCGGCTATCCGCAAACACAAGTCAGCTCGCCAATCCAACAACTCCACTTTTCTCCCAGCGCATTCTAAAAATCTTAGTGCGACAGCACTCATTTGTTAGGCGCGTTAGAGTGCCGTTCAGGCGGTGGCTTTCACGCATGCGCAGGGCGCGTGGCGTACTGATGTACGCGAGCGGTCTGCGCATGCGGGGAAACGCCGCATCAACGGTGCTATAACGCGCCGTTAGCGAAGTAAGTCAGAATCATGTCCGCTCCTGCGCGTTTTATCGATACAAGAGACTCCCTTACAGTTTTCTCCAAATCAATCCAGCCGTTTTGCGCAGCAGCCATAATCATGGAATATTCGCCGGAAACCTGATACGCGGCAATCGGGAGAGTGGTGCGCTCCTTGATTTTCGCGATGATGTCGAGATAGTGCCCCGCGGGCTTTACCATGATGACGTCCGCGCCCTCCTCTTCGTCGAGAGCCGCCTCTTTCAGAGCCTCGCGGGAGTTTGCGGGATTTAACTGGTAGCCTTTTTTGTCGAGATACTTCTTCGTCTTGCCCTGCTGCTTGGGCGCGGAACCGATTGCGTCGCGGAAAGGTCCGTAGAAGGCGGAGGCGTACTTTGCGCTGTACGCCATGATTGCGGTGTCCTGAAAGTCGCAGTCGTCGAGGGCTGAGCGGATTGCGCCTATTCTGCCGTCCATCATGTCGCTCGGCGCGACGAAATCTGCGCCCGACTGGGCGGCGACAAGAGCCATCGCCGCGAGAATCTCGACGGTTTCGTCGTTGATAATCCACGTTCCGGAATCGTCGAGAATGCCGTCGTGCCCGTGCGACGTGTAGGGGTCGAGCGCGATGTCGGCGACAATCGCCATTTCGGGGAAGCGTTTTTTCACGGCGGCAATAGCGCGGTTCGCGAGGGACTTCGGGTTGACCGCCTCGTCGGCGTGGAGGGTCTTCTTGGAGCGTTCGACAAGCGGGAACGGGGCAATCGCCATGACGCCCTTTTTCGCCAAGCCGTCGCAGAGGCGCAGGAGGGAGTCGATTGTGTGGCGGTAGACGTTGGGCATCGACGGAATTTTGTCCGCTCCGTTTTTGCCCTCTTTAAGGAAGACGGGCAGAATCAAATCGGAGGGGGAAACGCGCGTTTCCTCGCAGAGGGACAGAATCGCGTCGCTCTTGCGCAGGCGGCGCGGACGCTTTTTTATATCGAGCTTGAAATTTTCGTTCATTGTGGTTTGATATGAACCCGTCGAAAAAAATAGCAACAAAAATGAATGTATCAATCCACAACACCCTTTCACGACAAAAAGACGTTCTGACGCCCGAAACCGACACGTTCAGAATGTACTGCTGCGGCCCGACGGTATACGGACCGGCGCACATCGGCAATTTCAGGACGTTTGTCGTGCAGGACATTCTGCGGCGCACGCTCGAATGTTCGGGGTTGAAGGTAAAACACGTAAGAAACATCACCGACGTCGACGACAAAACAATCCGCGAAAGCCGCAAACTCGGGGTGTCGCTCAAAGAATTTACGAAAAAGTGGGAGGACAAATTCCACGCCGACTGCGACAAGCTCAACATGCTCCGCCCCACCGTGGAGCCGCGGGCGACCGAACACATCGCCGAACAGCTCGACATGGTTTCGACGCTCGTGGACAACGGACACGCCTACCCCGCCAAAGACGGCAGCGTATACTTTAAAATAGCGTCGTTCCCCGACTACGGGAAACTCGCCGGTCTCGACCGCGAGCACATGGCAACGCAGGCGGTAAACTCGGCGGGAGAGGCAAACAACGCCGACGAATACGAGCGCGAAAACGTATCCGACTTCGCGCTGTGGAAAGGCCGCAAGCCCGAAGACGGCGAGAACTTCTGGAAGTCGCCGTGGGGCGAGGGCAGACCGGGCTGGCACATAGAGTGCTCGGCAATGTCGCGCAAATACCTCGGCGACACTTTCGACCTGCACGGCGGCGGCATCGACCTCTGCTTCCCCCACCACGAAAACGAAATCGCGCAGAGCGAGTGCTCGACGGGCAAATCGCCCTACGTCCGCTACTGGTTCCACAGCGCGCACCTGATGGTAGAGGGGCAGAAAATGTCGAAAAGCCTCGGCAACCTCTACACGCTCGACGACCTCACGGCGAAGGGCTACACGCCCGCGCAAATCAGATACGCCCTGCTTTCGGGGCACTACCGCCAGCAGCTCAACTTCACGTTCAAGGGGCTTGACGACGCAAAGAGCGCGTTGGCAAAGCTGTCGAAGTCGGTAAAAGCCGCGCTCGAAAAATCGGGAATGTCGTTCGGCGATTTCGAAAAGCTCGTAAAGCCCGAAAACAACTTTGCGGGCACGATTTTCGAACCCGCGTGGAACGCGCTTTGCGACGACCTCAACACGCCGAAAGCCCTCGGCGAAATCTTCGGCGCGCTGCCGAAACTCGGCGGAGACAAAAAGGACGTCGCCGCCCTCGGCTCGCTGATGTACGCGCTCGGAATAGACCTCTCGGAAAAGGCGGAGGAATCGGCCGACGCCCCCGAAGAAATTGCGGCACTCGCGCAGGCGCGTTGGGACGCAAAAAAGGCAAGGGACTTCGCAAAAGCCGACGAACTGCGCAAAAAACTTGCGGAGCTCGGCTGGAGCGTGCTCGACAAAAAGGACGGCTTCGACCTCAAAAAAATTTAAGGATTTATGAAAGTAATAAGAGCAAAAAGCGCGGGATTCTGCTTCGGAGTGGAGCGCGCGATTGAAATCGCGACAACATGCACCGACGGCGGCAAATGCAAGGTCTTTACCGACGGTCCGCTTATCCACAACAGACAGATGATGGAACGCCTCACGCAGTGCGGGGTTCTCGAAATAGGCGACTATAAAAGCGAGTCGTCAATCGACGACCAAATCAAAGGCTCTTCGCAAAGCGACAGCGTGCTCGTGTTCCGCGCCCACGGCGTCTCGCCCGACCGCCGCAAATACCTGCAAAGCCTCGGCATGCGCTGCAAGGACGCCACCTGCCCCGACGTGGGGAAAATCGCGGGCATAATCAAAATGCACGCAAACAAAAATTTCACGACCGTCATTGTGGGCGACCCCGACCACCCCGAAGTAATCGGGCTTCTCGGCTACGCGGGCGGACGCGGATACGTCGTCAAAGACAAAAAGGCGATAGACGCCCTGCCCGACATCGAGGGCGACATCTGCATGGTCTCGCAGTCGACAATGTTCACCGACGACTACAACGAAATTTCCGAATACTTCAAAAAACGCTTCCCCAACACAAAGGTCATCGACACCATCTGCGGCGCGACAAAGGAACGCCAGAAAGACGTGAACGTGCTCGCCGAAAAGGGCGCGGAGGCGATTGTGGTAATAGGCGGCAAACACTCGGCGAACACCGTAAAGCTTGCAATCATGGCGCAGCGCACGGGGCTTCCGTGCTTCCACATCGAAACGCTCAAAGAGCTGGACCTCGACGCAATCAAAAAATTCGGCGTCGTGGGGGTCACCGCGGGCGCGTCCACGCCCGACTTCCTCATCGACGAAGTCTGCAACAGGCTCGAAAATCTTTGACGCCCGCGAAACTTTGACGGATTTTCGGCGTTTCTAAAAGACAAAGGAAATTTCGAATGG
>DHMA01000114.1:0-5974 GCA_002405555.1 Opitutia bacterium UBA4654 | reverse complement strand
GAATGGAAAATCACGCACATTCTTTCGGACGCCGCGCGGCGAAATCGGCGCGGAGGGCTTTCACGATTATCGAAGTACTGCTGGCAATCGCGCTGATATCGCTGCTTGCGTTCATCGTGGTCGGCAACCTCGACACGCTCATGACGGGCGGGCAGACGAAAATCGCAAAGTCGATGGTCGAGGACTCGTTCGCGACTCCGCTGATGTCGTTCAAACTTTCCGTCGGCAGATACCCGACGACCGAAGAGGGGCTGAACGCCCTCGTCAACGCGCCCGACGCGCTCGCCGAAAGATGGAAGGGCCCCTACGCGCGAAGCCTGCCGCTCGACCCGTGGGGAAACGCCTACCAATACAGGTGCCCCGCGGCGAAAAGCAAGGTCGGCTACGACGTGTGGTCGAACGGCCCCGACGGACAGCCCGACACCGAAGACGACATCGGCAACTGGTAGAAAAATGCGGCGCGCGGCGTTCACCCTGACCGAAGTGCTGCTTGCAATAGCCCTGATTGCCGCAATGGCGGGCTTTGTGGCGGCGGGCACGGGGCTGTTTTCGAAAGACGCGCTCCTTGCGCGCGCGCCCGAACGCGTTTTTATTTCCGCGCTCAAAACCGCAAAAATAGAGGCGGCGACGCGCGGGCGGAAAATGTCGCTCGCGCTCGAATCGGGCGCGATTGTGGTTCGCGACGCATCCGACAAATCGGAAGCCGCAAAGTTCGCCCTGCCCTCCGACGAAACTTTCCGCGCCGAGCTAATCCCCCAATACCCCGAAACCGTCGGGCGCGAATCGGCGGATTTCCCCGACGCGCCCCTCGACTCAATCGAAGTCGGCGTAGACGGAACGTGCACGCCCGCAAGCGCAATCTTCCGCTTCGGAAACGAAACGCCCACGACGGTAAAAATCGACCCGCTCTGCGCGGAGGCAACGGGAATCGAAAAATGAAAAAACGCGCGTTCACTCTTGCCGAATCCGTCCTTGCGCTCGCGCTGTTCGCGGCGGCGGCGGTCGCGGTCTCGCAGGTCTGCGTGAACTGCCTTTCCGCGCTCGACCTCCCCGAAAAATCGTCGCTCGACGACGCCGTAAACGGGCAAATCGTTGCCGAAGCGTTGAAAATAGCCGACTACGACAGCCTCGACGACGGCGCGGAAGTGGAGGCGCTCGACGGTCAAAAATATAAAATCTACGCGAAAGCCGACCCCACCGAAGTGCTCGACCTCTTCGAACTGTCTATAAGCGGCAAGGGCGAACGGCGCGAATTTTCGACTAAAATTTTCGTTAAGCGCGGGCAGTCGTGGTACGAAAACACAAACGAGCGCGACGACCTCATAAAAGACAGAACCGACTTTCTCGAAAAAAAGCGGCGCGAATGGGAGGCGGGAAAATGAGACGCGCGTTCACGCTCTTGGAAGTGGTGCTCGCGATGTCCGTTGCGGCGGTCGTGATGTTCGGCTGCGCGACAACGCTGCTTAATTTGGCGAATACAGCCGAGCGCGTCGAGGGCGGCTGGTCGCTCGCAAAACACGCCGACGGCGCGGAGAAATTCCTGCGGGCGGCGTTTATCAACTCCGCGCTGCTGCACGCGTCGAAAATCGGGAACGTGTCGCATCAAAACGCGTCGAACACGCTCGCCGTCGCCGAAATTCCAGAATCGTCGGAGACCGCGCTCGCGTTCGAAATCGACGAGCAGACGCCGATTCTGCTCGCCGCCGAAAGGTTCTCGCCCGAAAAAATCTGCTACCTTTCGCACGACTCCGACGGGCTTTCGCTCGTCTGGCGGCACGCAAACGCGGAGAAAAAAAATTCGGAGGCTGTGCTCTACAAAACGCCGCTCTCGCCCCATATAAAAAAAATCTCCTACCTGCTCCCCGACACAAACGGCTGGCGCGAGGAAGACGACCTCTCGAACATCGACGACATGCCCTCGTACGTCAAACTGCTGTTCGAGCGCGGCGAAGAAAAAATCGAACGGATAATCCCGCTGTCGGGCATGCTCGACCCAAACCTGAAATGAAATACAAAAAGGCAAACGCTCTCATTTTCGTGTTCGGGCTGATTTTCGCGGCGTCGGTTCTGTCGGTCGGAATCGTGGAACACACCGCGCGGACGCTCAAAATTTCGGCGTCGTCGAACGCGGAATACGGACTGCGCGAAAGCGCGTACTCCGCGCTGTACGCGGCGGTCGCCGTGCTCGAAGAATACGCGAAAATCGACGGCGGGCTGTACTCCGCCGAACAGGGCTGGGGCAGGCCTTTCGAAGACGGACGCCTGAAATTCTCCGACGAAATCGACGCCGAAATTTCCGACGAAAGCGCAAAACTTCCGCTCTGCGCTCTGGCGTCGGCGGACATTCAAAAAATCTTCGAGGGCATGGACGTGTCGGAAAACACCGCTCGGGAATTCGCCGACTGCATCGCGGACTGGCGCGACAACGACGACTCCAAATCGCCCGACGGCGCGGAATACGACGACTACGACGCCGACGCCCCCAAGCCCCCCAACCGCAATTTCCTCTCTTTCGACGAACTCAAATACGTCAAAAACGTCGGCGAATTTCTCTTCGACGAAAACGGCAAACCCAACGAGTTTTTCAAAAACTTTACCGCGGGAGTGTCGCTCGAACTTTTCGAAAAAACCAACCTCAACGGCGCAAGCCCCGAAACGCTCAAAAAACTGCTCGTTTTATCATTTTGAGCGGTTTTTGTTGACTTAACAATCAATATGGCTTATTATAAACCATATTAAAATTCGTGANNCTCGACATCGAAAACAAAGACTACGACGACACGCTCTACCGCGCCCTGCGCGGCGAAATCGGCAGCGTCTCCGACGGCATAGTCTGGGTGAAAAACCAGACCGAACTTTCCGAGCGCGGCGCAAGGGAGATTCCCTCCAAATTCGCCGACTACAAGTGCGGACTGCTGAAAATAGAAATCCGCGCGCGGCGGGGCGCGGCTGAATACTACCTCTGCGCCTTTTACGCGTCGCCCGATACCGCAAAATATTTTTCCGAAAACGCGAAGAAAGTCTACGACCGCTCCGAAAACGCCGTCGAGGGACACAAGGCGGAGGAAAGCTCTACGGCGGGCGCGGTGTACGTCGAAAACAAAAGCGTCGGCGACTCCGAGGGGTACACTCTGGTGAAAATCTGCGAGCGCGGCTCGAACAGATAGGCGGCGCAGTTTCCCACTTCGAAACATAAATTGCGCATACGGAAAAATTATACCGAAGCGGAAAAATAAGCACACACGCAAAATTCCCAATCGACGCAAACCCGCGCAAGTATTCGTCGGCAAAATTCAAAAGCGCATTCAATCGCAAAAAACATTTCCCGAACGCGTCGAAATATTTGTCCGTCTAAAAAACACGCCACACAAAGCAAGCGCAAGCCGACATGCGAACAAGCGCATTCGGCACCCCCGCGCAATGCCCCTAAAATTTGCCGCCGCAAAAAAGCACAAACAAACGCACACGCCGCATGCGCCGATGCAATCCCTATAACACAAAACGCGCCGCCGCATATAGCGGCGTGTTTTATGCTCCAGCAACAAATGCGCAAAACAAGAACCGACGCGCAGACAGAGGCGAACGCGCAGAGCAAACGGCGCAACGAGCGACAATCGCCAACGCGCAAAACAAGCGGCGACGCAAAAGCAAAAGAAAGGCGCACAAGTCCATTGCCTTGTGCGCCTGTTTTTATGGGATTATTATGAGAAGAAAAGTGAAACTCCGATTTCTCGGAGTATGCGTCTAAACCCGATTAATCGCAGCAAAATCGAATCTTTCGCATTTATGGCATTCAAAATCTAAGAAATTCCCACAAAAGTCAAGCGTTATTTTGGAAAAACTTGGTGTTTTTTGTAATTTTTAACAAAATTTTTGCACTGCGTTTGAATTTAAGCGCAAAAAAAAGGCGGGAACGCGCCGCGCCCCGCCGCTCGGAAATCAGCATTTAGCTAAAACTTGCACCCCGCGTGGACAAAAAATACGGGGGCGATGTCCGCCGAAAACTCCTCCGCCGAATGCCCGCCGTACCTGAAAATCAGCCTGCGGTAGACATTCGCGCCGACGGAACCAGACACATAGAAGTTGCCGCCGAAATTGCAGGTCGCCCCGAAAACCATGTTGACGGTGTTGTCTGAAACGGAACGCCTTACCCCGCCCGCCGATTTCGTCAGGCGGATATTCGCGTTGGTATATTCGCACGAGGCGTTGAGCAGAAGCGAGCCGTCGCCGAATGCGTCGAAGATTACGGCAACGCCGTCGAACGCCCTCACGCTCCAACGGTCGTCGATTTGCCACTTCAAATAGCCGCACGGCAGGGGCAGCCACTCGTTGTCCATGCGCGAAACCGCAGCGACGCCCAAGCCGAAGCTCAGGCTCTCCGAGATTGCGTAGCCCGCGCCGCCGCCCAATACAAGCCTGCCGCCGTCCGACAGCCCCGCGCCCGACTCCGACGAAAGCGAGCCGTGCGCCACGCCGAACGCGCTCCACCTTCCGCCGAGTCCGCAAGAATAAAACGCGTTTGCCGAAAGCGTGTTTACGTCGGAAAACGGCGAGACCGCGGAAAAATCGTAGTACGAATGCGAGTAGCCGAAAGACACGTCGAACGCGTGCCTGTTGCGCGCGCCCTGAAATTTCAGCGCGGCGGTCGTGGAATACGAGCCGAGGCGGCCGTCGCCGTCGTCGTGAAGGTCGGAGGAGAGCGCCGCCGACTGCGAGACGTCGAGGGTAGCCCCCGCGTGCCAGTCCGACACTATTTGGTCGAAGAAGCTCGACCCCGCCACAACCTGCGCGTCGGCAACGCAAAACGCCGACGACGCAAACAAAAACGCCGCAAATTTTTTCATGCAAAACATTGAAAAATCGGCGGCGCGTTTTGTCAACAAAAGTATGGCGCGGGAACTCCCGCGCCGAAGCGTTTTGCGGCAGTCGGACGCCTGCGCTCCGAAAACCGCTTTCCGCGAAAATTTCCGCGCCGTGTTTATTTTTCCGTTGCGTTATAAAATTTCCGCACGGAAAAACAGGCGCGGGAGGATTCTATTTCACCTTTACGATTTCGAAGAACGGCGTCGCGCCGTTCGGGAGCTTGGAATTGTCGATTGCGATTTTCATTACGCCCTCCGAAAATTCGAACGGAATCTTCGCGCGGCGTTCGCCGTTGAGCGCGACGGGGTAGACCTCGTAGCGCGAGCGCGGGTCGAGGCGAAGTTCGGCGCGAACCGTTCCCTTTTTCATCACCATCGGGACGCGCCCGCCGTACGCCGACGCGGTTTTATCGAACGAAAGCGCCATGTCGGTGTTGCCCTCGCGGGTGACGAACATGAACATCAGCCGCGAGCTGTCCGAACTGTAGCGAAGGGGGAGAGGCAGGCACCATGCCGCCCGGGCGGGCGGGAGCGGCCACGGGCACGCTCAGAAGCGCACCACGTCCTCTATCTCGGGGATACGCTTCAAGTCGCGGCAGATATCCTGCACATCGCTCACGTCGTGTACACCCAGGCGTATCTCGCACTCGAAGACTCCATCGTGCGTGTCCACATTGAGGTGCTGTATGTTCACGTTGAGCTGCTGTGAGAGCACGCCGGTAATCTGGTGCAGCACCCCCACGTGGTCGATGCCGTTGGCGTGGATGGTCGCGGGAAAGAAGAGTTTCTTGTGCGTGTCCCAGTCGGCGGCCAGGATATGCTTGCCGTCACTGGCCTTCAGCTTGGCCGCGATGGGACACTGCCGCTTGTGGATGGTGATGCCGGTTTTCCCGTCGAAGTATCCAAGCACGTCATCACCAGGGATGGGGTGGCAGCAGCTGCAGATGGTGTAGCGGCCGATGGTCTCCTCGTTAAGTATCAGAGGCTTCTTCCTGTCAATGGCCAGGGGTACGGTCTCGTTGGCGCTCACCGCCCCGCCGGCACTTTCGTGATGGCGAGTGAAGAAGTTGAGGTAGCGGCTCCAGCCCGACCTGCCGGGGTTCTTGCCCCGA
>DHMA01000018.1 GCA_002405555.1 Opitutia bacterium UBA4654 | reverse complement strand
GCGGGCGGGAGCGGGTTCGCGCTCCGCCGCTTGCGCGGTTTCGGGGTTGCCGAGCCGCGGCGCGGGAATTTCGGCCTCGCTTGCGGGCGTAAGCGCGGGCTTCGGAAGCGCGGAAAATTCGGGCTCGACGGCGGGTTCTGCCGAAAAATTTTCGCGCAGGTTCGAGTTCGATTCGGCGAGCGCGGACGAAACCGCCGCAAAGAGAAAGTCGCGCACTTGGAACTCGTTTTTTAGGCGCACTTCGCGCTTGGCGGGGTGCACGTTGACGTCCACCGTGCGCGGGTCAAGCTCAATGAAAAGATACGCCGCCGCGAACCTGCCCTTCGGCACGAACTGCGAATACGCCTCCTTTATCGCCGAATAGACCGCCTTGCACTCCACGGGTCTGCCGTTGATAAACGCGCAGATGTTGCGCCCCGTCGGGAAAGATTCGCCCGCGCGGAGTATCGCGCCGGAGACCGCCATGCCGCCGCGTTCGCTTCGGCGCAGTTCGAAAAGCTTCGACGAAATCTCCGCGCCGAAAACGCGTTCGATTCTGTCGAGCACGCCGAGATTGCGTTCGGAGCGGAAGACGGTGCGCGAATTTTCGACGAGCGTTATCGAAAGGTCGGGCAAGGCGAGCGCGTAGAGCCTGCAAAGTTTGACGATGTGCGACGCCTCGACATTGTCGCTTTTTAAAAACTTCCGCCGCGCGGGGACGGAGCAGAAAAGGTTTTCGACGGTGATTTCGGTGCCCGCCGCCATGCCGCAGTCGCGCACGGAATTTACGCTGCCCGCGTAGACGTCGATTTCCGTGCCCAAAACCTGCGCTTCGGGTCTGGTGCGCAGGCGGAAGCGGCTGACGCTTGCGATGGACGGCACAGCCTCGCCGCGGAAGCCGTAGCTTGAAATGTTGAAGAGGTCTTCGGGCGCGCGGATTTTGCTTGTCGCGTGCGGTTCGAGGCAGGTCAGAGCCTGCTGGCGCGTCATTCCGCAGCCGTCGTCCACAACTTTCACGAACGATTTTCCGCCGTGCTTGAATTCTATTTCGATGCGCGTAGCCCCCGCGTCTATCGCGTTTTCGAGAAGCTCTTTCGCCACCGCCGCCGGGCGTTCGACAACCTCGCCCGCCGCGATTTTGTTTGCGACGTCGTCGGTGAGAATGCGTATTTCTGGCGGCTGTTTTTTCATTTTCGGAAATCGGGCGCATTCTGCCGCAAGGCGCGTGTTTTCACAAGCAAATTTCGAGAGCCGCAAAAGGAAGGCGGGCGTCCGCGTTTAAAATTGCGTTGCGCAGGCGCGGCGGAAAGGCAGAATGGATTTGATGAAATTTACCATGCTCATTCTTGCGGCGCTTGCCGCCGCCGCGCTTTCGGCGCAGACAAGGCTTGCGCCGGTTGCCGTGCGCGACGGCGACACAATCGCGTTCGTCGGCGACAGCATTACGCACAACGGCTACCACCAGATGTTTTTGGAATATTATTACAGCACGCGCTTTCCCGAAACAAAGCTGCAATACATCAACAGGGGGACGGCGGGGCAGTCGGCTTTCCACCTGCTGCGCCGAATGCAAACCGACATACTCAAACCCAAAGCCGACGTCTACGTTTTGATGGTCGGCATGAACGACGTCGGCAGAAAATATTTCACGAGCGAAGAGCGGGCGAAAAACCCGAAATGCGAAGAGGAAATCGCGCGGCTCGAAAGCGTCTACGCCGAACGGCTCGCGAAAGTCGCGGAGAAGCTTGCGGAAAATTCGCGCAGGCTCTACATTTTCTCGCCGTCGATTTTCGACGAAACGCTCGAAAGCCCAATCGACCCGCACGTCGGACTGAACGCGCAGCTCGGACGCTACGGCAAAATCTGCGAAGACGCCGCAAGGCGGATTCCCAACGCGGACTTCGTCGATATTTGGGCGGAGACGGCGCGGATAAACGCCGACTTCCAGCGCGAGGCTGGGCGCGGCAAAACAATAATCGGGAACGACCGCGTGCACCCGTCCGAAGCGGGAGGGTTTGCGATGGCGGCGATATTCCTAAAATCGCTCGGAGAGCCAGCGACGGTGTGTTCGGCGGAAATCGACGGGAAAAACGTCCGCGCGGTAAACTGCGAAATTTCGGGCGTAGAACAAAGCGCGGGCGGACTGCGCTTCGATTCGCTCGAATTCGCGCTGCCGCTTGCGCTGACGCCCGCGGAGGAAAGCGCGGCAAAGTACATCGACTTCCGCGACTCTCTGAACAGACAGACGCTTGCAGTAAAAAATCTGCCGAGCGGAAAATACGCGCTGAAAATCGACGGCAAAAAAGTCGGCGTCTTCCACTCCGCCGAGCTTGCGCGGGGAATCGACACCGCCGCGCTCGAAACCCCGCAGATTGAAGCTTCGCGCAAGATACTTGCGCTCTGCAAGAAAATCAGGCTTATAAACGAACGCCTGCGCTTCCTCGCCCACCTGCGCGAAATGTTCGCCGACAAAATCAAAGACGGCACGGCGGCGGACGACGCGGCAAACGCCGTCGAAGAAATCGGCAGGGCGCGGAACAATCCGTACTATGTGCGGCTTGCGCAAATATACCGCGAGTACGCGCCGCGCGAGGGTTTGCTGAGGAAAGAGCGCGAAAACGCCCGCGCGGAAATCCGCGCAATCGCCGCTCCGAAAAAGCATAAATACGCGCTCGAAATTTCGGAATAGCGCGGCGGCGGGACGTCGGAATGCCGCGCCGATTTCCCGCGCCGCCGCATTGTTCGGGCGCGCGCAAAATCCGCCCGCGCCGCCCGACGCGTTTTTTTTGCTAATCCCTCTCGACTTTTCGCGAAATCGGGCTTAGAAATTTCGGCGAAAATGAAAATCTATTTTATCGGA
Organism: Opitutia bacterium UBA4654; assembly: GCA_002405555.1. Lineage (GTDB taxonomy): Bacteria > Verrucomicrobiota > Verrucomicrobiia > Opitutales > Intestinicryptomonadaceae > Merdousia. The sequence goes on along the minus strand of DHMA01000018.1, from coordinate 114 downwards.
ATTTGCGGCACGGCGACGGGAAATGTCGCCATTCTCATGAAACGCCTCGGACACTCCGTCTGCGGAAGCGACACCGGCATGTACGAGCCAATGAAAAGCGCGCTCGCCAACGCG
>DHMA01000125.1:3504-7638 GCA_002405555.1 Opitutia bacterium UBA4654 | reverse complement strand
CGAAGTGCGCTTCGACCCCGCAAACAAGGCGGGCGTCTCGAACCTCATGGGCATAATGGCGTCGCTTTCGGGCATGTCGTACACGCAGATTGAAGACGAATTCAGGGGCAAGGGATACGGCGACTTCAAAAAGGCGGTCGCCGACGTCGTGGTCGAAAAGCTCGCGCCCGTTCGCGAGAGATACCTCGAAATCTCCGCCGACAAACGGCTTATCGAAGCCGCCGTCAAACGCGGCAACGAAGCCGCGCAACGCCGCGTGAACAAGACGATGGCAAAAGTGTACCGCAAGGTCGGTTTTATCAGATTCGAATAACAGGGGCAGAAAATGAAAAATTCCAAAATTCCGCTTTACATCGCCGACGCGCTTCTGGTTTTGCTCGCGCTTGCGGTCGCGCTCCCGCAAGGGGCGAACCTCGGCGCGGCGCAGGCTCTGCTGTGCTGCCTTGCTGTCTTGGCGGGAATGACGCTCGCGCTCGCGCCCTACGTTTTGGAATACAAGCTTGAAACCTCTAAAAGATTCGAACACACGCAGGAGGCGCGCAAAAACTTCGAAATAGTTTTCGACGACCTCGCGTCTCTCAGGCTCGCGCTCGCCGAACTTGTCGAACGCGTCGAAAACGCGGAGGAGAAACTCTCCGACCTCCCCGCGCTCCAAAAGGGGCTTGTTGACATGAGGGACGCCGCAAAGCGCAAATTCGGCGAATTTGCCGACTCCGCCGACGACCTCGCCGCCCGCGTCTCGAAAGCCGAAAGCGAGCGCAAGGCGCAAAAAACCGCGCTCGAAGAAATCGGCGCGGACATGGTCGTGATTAAGGAGCTGTTCTCCGCCTCGCAGGAATCCGACGGCGACGAATTCGCGCAAATCCGCGCCCAAATAACGGAGCTTAAAGACGAAATTCTCAAACTCCGCGAAGCGCAAATCAAACACCGCGCAACCGAAGAGCCTCAAAAACTTTCCGCGCCCGACCCCTCCCCCGCAACGCCCGAAGAACCGCCGTCCGCAACGCCCGAAAACGACGCGGCAAAAGCCGATACCTCCGTAGAAAACGGCGCGGCGCAAAGCGCGGAATCCGCAGAAGCGGACGCCGAACAAAGCGGCGCGGACGTCATTGAACCCGCAAGCGACGCCGCGGAGAACGCGGAATTCTCGCCCGCAAAAATCCTCGCGGGCGGACTCCTCAAACGCGCGCTCGAACACGCGGAAGACACAAAGGCGTCGGTCGAAAAATTCGTGAACATGGGCGCGAAAAAAGACGCGCCCTCCACGTCCGACACCGAAAACGTCGAAGCGCCTTTCGACCAAGACGGCGAAAAGCTCGGAAGCTTCGCGGACGAAGCCCCCGCCTCTCCCGAATTGACGGACGCCGACGGCGGCGCGGCGCAACAGCCCGAAGCCGCCGAAGCGCAAGACCTTTCAAGCGGCGCGGAAACTCCGCCCGCGCCCGCCGAACCCCAAACCGCCACGATTTCGGAGAAATCTCCCGAAATCGAAGCCGCGACGGATTCGCCCGAAGACGCGGACGAGGATTTTTTTGAGCGGGCGGATTCGCCGCTGAAAGTCGAATCCGCACAAAAACCGCAACAAGAGACGCCCCCAGCTCCTCCGCCAGCCGACCCGCAGAGCGCGGAAACCGCAAAAAATTCCGAAAACCTGCTTTTCGACGACCTCCCCATTTCGCGCGAATCGCCCGTCAAGCCAAAGAAAGGCGACGCTGTGGTTGTCGTAAACGCGCTAATCGGCATAGGCAACAAGCCGTTCCTGCGCGGAAACGGCGCGGGGCTGTCGCCCGACAAGGGCACGCCGATGGACTACCTCGAAATCGGGAAATGGCGATACGTTTTCCCCGCTTTCGACGGCAAAATAAACTTTTCGGTGCTCAAAAACGACGAAGTTCCGCCCAACGGAGAATCGGAATTTTCAATTTCGGCGGGCGAAAAAACGGAGCTTAACCTGTTCTTCCCCCTCGAACAAATCTGACAATTTAACATGCTAAGCGTAAGAATCATACCATGCCTCGACGTACACGCGGGACGCGTCGTCAAGGGCGTAAATTTCGTAAACCTCGTCGACGCGGGCGACCCCGTCGAACAGGCGAAAGCCTACGAAGCGCAGGGCGCGGACGAACTCGTGTTTCTCGACATAACGGCGTCGAGCGACAAACGCGCAATCATGCTCGACGTTGTGGAGCGCACGGCGTCGCAGTGCTTCATGCCGCTGACGGTAGGCGGCGGGCTCCGCACTGTTGAGGACATCAGAAAAATGCTAAACGCCGGCGCGGACAAAGTTTCGCTGAACACCGCCGCAATCCTCAACCCCGACTTGGTTTCGGAGGCGTCGGCAAAATTCGGCAACCAGTGCATAGTTGTGGCAATCGACGCAAAAAAAACGGGCGACAACAAGTGGAACGTCTTTACCCACGGCGGCAGAAACAAGACAGAGCTTGACGCGGTGGAATGGGCAAGGGAAGTCGAACGGCGCGGCGCGGGCGAGATTCTGCTCACCTCGATGGACGCCGACGGCACGAAGGACGGCTACGACATTCCCCTTACAAAGGCGGTCTCCGACGCCGTTACGATTCCCGTGATAGCATCGGGGGGCGCGGGCAACCTGCAACACCTCGTTGACGCAGTGAAGCTCGGCGGGGCAAACGCGGTGCTTGCGGCGTCGATTTTCCACTTCGGGACATACTCGATAGAGCAGGCGAAAGACGCGCTCATAGCCGCGGGGCTTCCCGCAAGAAAAATCAAAAAATCCTAATTTCAAGCAAAAACAACGCAAGAAAAGCGGCAAACGTTTTACGGCGTTTGCCGAATTTTTATAAATCCGAAAGAAGAAAGACATGGAATTCAAAGATTTTGCCGCGCTTCAAGGCGCGCTCGAAATGCCGTCGGCATACAAAAGCATTCGCGAACTCTCGCCGCTGTCGGCGGGAACCAAGTTTTGGGCGATTGTCCGCGTTTTGGCGAACGCCCCCAAGCTCGACAAAAACGGCTCCACCTACTATATCTTGGAAATGGGCGACGCCACGGGAACGTGCGCGTCGGCGGTTTTCGGGCGCAACCCCGTTTTCCCCGAAATCACGAACGTCCGCGCGGGCGACATTTTGAGCATTTCGGGAAGCGTTGCGTTCTACAACAACAACTTCCGCCCCGAAATTTCGGAAGTCTATAAAAAGGACGCGGAATTTGCCGAGCGCATGGGAAAGCCGCTCGTCCCCGTTTCGCCCTACGACCCCGACAAAATGCTCGCCGAGCTTGACGAAATCATAAACGCCGAAATCAAAGACCCGAAGCTTGCCGAGCTTGTGAAGGACATTCTCGGCGAACACGCAAAAGCGTTCAGAGAAAGCACCGCGGCAATCAAGGTGCACCACAACTACAAGTACGGACTGCTTGAACACACGCTGCACGTGGCAAAAAACGCGGTCGCAATGGCGCGGAACTACCCGAATGTCAACGCGTCGCTGACGGCGGCGGGCGCGATTCTCCACGACATCGGGAAAATCGAGGAATACTCGACGGGGCTTGAAACCGACAAGACCCGCGCGGGCAATTTGCAGTCGCACATGGCTCTCGGCTACGCGATAGTGCGGAACGCGGCGATAAAAGTGGGCGTGCCCGAAAAACTTAGGCAAGAAATTGAGCACATAATTTTAAGCCACCACGGAAAGCTCGAATACGGAGCGGTAGTGCTTCCGCAAACGCCCGAGGCAATGATTGTGCACGCGGCGGACATGGCGGACGCATTTATCGGAATGGTAGCCGCTTGCGAGCGCAATTCGAACGGGCGCGAATTCAGCGACTACATTCCCGCATACGGCTGCAACATTCTGCTCGACAGATACCAAGCGCAATAAGCCGCGCCCTCCCCTCCGCGCAAATTCCCTCCGCGCGGGGGAAACCGATTTCCGACGGCAACGCATAGGCGTCGCCGCCAGCGCAAACCCACGCGGGGAAAACAACTCAGACCGCGCAAAATTCGGCGCTTAGCCTAAAATCTCAAAAAATCGGTTTCTTGCGCAATAAAAATCTTGAAAATATTGGCTCTCTGCGCCATATAAGGGGGAATATACACTTAAAAAACGGCGAAATAGTCCGTACTTTTCACAAAGAAGAAATTACCATGTCATCTAA
>DHMA01000125.1:888-3438 GCA_002405555.1 Opitutia bacterium UBA4654 | reverse complement strand
ATAAATAAAGAAGCAGCATTAAGATACCACAGCGAAGGCAAGCGCGGAAAAATCGAAATCGTGCCGACAAAACCGCACGCCACGCAGGAAGACCTGTCGCTGGCGTACACCCCCGGTGTCGCCGAACCCTGTCTGGAAATCCAGAAAAATCCCGCCGACGCCTACAAATACACGGGCAAGGGAAATCTTGTTGCGGTAATTTCGAACGGCACCGCCGTTTTGGGTCTGGGAAATATCGGCGCTCTCGCGGGCAAGCCCGTAATGGAGGGAAAGGCGCTGCTCTTCAAGGTATTTTCGGGGCTGGACTCGTTCGACATCGAAGTCGCGGAAACAAACGTCGATAAATTCGTCGACGCGGTCAAGGCAATCGCGCCGACATTCGGGGGAATCAACCTCGAAGACATCAAAGCGCCCGAATGCTTCGAAATAGAGCGCAGGCTCAAAGAAGAGCTCGACATTCCCGTCATGCACGACGACCAGCACGGAACGTCGATAATCACGGGGGCGGCTCTGCTCAACGCGCTCGAAATTGCTGGCAAGAAAATCGGCGAAGTGAAGGTTGTCGTAAGCGGCGCGGGAGCGGCGGCGATTTGCTGCGCAAAGATGTACGAATCGCTCGGCGTCAAGCGCGAAAACATTCTTATGTGCGACTCAAAGGGCGTAATCTCGAAGTCGCGCTCCGACCTCAACGAAATGAAAAAATACTTCGCCGTCGAGACCGACGCAAAGACCCTCGCCGACGCCGTCAAGGGCGCGGACGTGTTCCTCGGAGTGTCCCGCGCCGACGTTCTCACGCCCGAAATGCTCCTTTCGATGAACGAAAACCCCGCGGTTTTCGCGCTCGCAAACCCGCGCCCCGAAATCTCCTACGAGCTTGCCACGGCGACGCGCAAGGACATCATCTTCGCGACGGGACGTTCCGACTACCCCAACCAAGTCAACAACGTGCTCGGCTTCCCCTACATTTTCAGGGGCGCGCTCGACACCGCCGCAACGTGCATTAACGAGGAAATGAAGCACGCGGCTGTCCGCGCCCTCGCCGCACTCGCGCACGAACCCGCGACGGACGAAGTCAAAAAAATCTTCGACAAGGAAACGCTCGAATTCGGCAGAAACTACATTCTGCCCAAGCCTTTCGACAAACGCCTGATTGTGAAAGTATCGGCGGCGGTCGCAAAGGCTGCCATGGAATCGGGCGCGGCGCGTTCGCCCGTCGCCGACTGGGACGCGTACGAAAAACACCTCGCAAGCCTCATCTAAGGAGCGGCAAAGCCTTATTTTGCGGAAGCGGTCTTCGGGTCGCTTCCGTTTTTTTGCGGCGACGCGCGGCGCGTTGGGCGGGAATTTTTTTCGGGAATTTTATGTTGCAATAATAAATTTGTCGGACAGTATCGCGGGCTTTTACTCGTCGGAAGTTTATCCGCAACCTTTGTCTCCCGAAAAATTCGGGCGAAAGGGGCTTGTAATGAAAAAACTCGTAAAATGCGAAATATCTAAAAAGGAAATAATAATAATTTCGGTTCTGACGCTCATCACCGCGCTCGAACCGTTCAGCATAGACTCGTATATCTCTTCGTTCGGAGATATCTCGCAAGACCTGAAAGCGACGCAGGCGCAAGTGCAGATTTCGCTTTCGCTGTTCCTCGGAGGCTTCGCCGTGGGACAGCTTTTCTGGGGCGTCGTAAGCGACGCGTTCGGGCGGCGTTTGCCCATTCTAATATCGCTCGCGCTGTTCACGGTTTCGTCGCTGCTTTGCTCAGGCGCAAAAAGCATCGAATTTCTGTGGGCGATGAGGTTCTTTCAGGCGTTTTTCGGCTGCGCCCCCGTTGTGATTTCACGCGCGGTGGTGACCGACTCTTTCGAGCCGAAGCGCATACTTTTGGCGTATTCGATTCTCGCGATAACACAGGGATTCGCGCCGATGGCGGGCCCCGCCGTCGGGAACGCCGTGAGGGAGGCGCTTTCGTGGCGCGGAGTGTTCGACGCAATCGCGACGCTCGGCGCGGTGTCGTTTTTGGCGACGCTGTTTTTCCTGCGCGAAACGAATTTCAACAGAATAAAAGCCGCCAACCCGCTCGGCATGTACTGGGGGCTTCTCAAAGACGGAAAATTCATGGCGGCAAACGTCGCGGGCTGCGCGGTTTACGCGGCGCTGATGATGTACATCTCGAATTCGTCGGTGATTTTCATGGGCAAATTCGGAATGGACGGCGCGACGTTTTCGGGGCTGTTCATAGCAAACTCGGTCGCAATTCTGCTCGGCTCCGTGCTGATTTCGCGCATGAGCGGGCGGAACAAGTCGGTGCGCTATTTGAAGATTTCGTTCGCGCTGCTGCTTGCCGCCGCCGTCGCGTTCTACGCCGCCGCCGAAATCGCGGAAAGCATGTGGCTCTCGGAGGCCGCGCTGTTCGCCATGACGGGAGTGCTCGGCGCATTGTTCCCGCTTTCGACAAACCTCGCGCTGAAACCCTTTGCGGCGTCCGACAAAAGCGGAACGGCGTCGGCGATATTCGGGTTTTCGCAACTGGGAACGGCGTTTTTGTGCACGAT
>DHMA01000125.1:0-877 GCA_002405555.1 Opitutia bacterium UBA4654 | reverse complement strand
CGCGGCGTTCGCAACAACCGCCGCCCTCAACGGACTCTCCGACGACGCCTCCCTGCTCTTGGCGGGAACGCTCGCCGCATGCGCCGTCGCGGGCTACGCGCCCTACTTCAATAAAAGCGACCCCGACCAAGCTCCCGATACCACCGCGACGCGCTGACAATCCGCGCCGCCGCCCGCCCCACTCTCACCGCGGACGGAGATTAAATCCGACCAAGCAAAACGCGCATTAAAGCGGCGCAAACAACGCGCAAAAAAACATCACGCCACTTGCCGCGCCCAGCTCCCCCCTTGCCGCGCACCCAACCCGCGCATGCTTCGCGCCGCCGCGTTGGTCGAGTCGCCGCCGCCAGCGACATAGCCCCGCAACGCCGCCGCGCCAGTACCCACCCGCGTTTCGCGCAGTGCTACCCGCGCCTCCCGCCCGCGCCGACGCGCGGCGAGAGATTCGCGCAAAAGCCATTCACCCGCGCCCGTGTACGCCGACAAATTCCGTAGACCGACGACCTCCCGAAGCGCGAAAATGGCGTGGCGCAAAATTTTTTGCGCAAAAAAGCAAAAAATCGCTTGACTTGCCGAAAAGCTTTTTTTGAATAAAAGACATATCATCTGATGATATGACGACAAAATGAAGGGCATACTTAAAGTCGAAAAGAAAACGCTCGCCGACGAAGTTTCCGAACAAATACAGAAACGAATCGCGCTGGGCGAGATGTCCGTAGGCTCGAAACTGCCGACGGAAAAGGAGCTTTCCGACATGTACGGGGTGGGACGTTCGACAATCCGCGAAGCCGTGAGCGTGCTCTCAAACATCGGTCTTCTGCGCGTAATGCAGGGCAAGGGAACGTTCGTGGTGTCTCAGTACGCGACGAACGAGCCG
>DHMA01000197.1:803-4247 GCA_002405555.1 Opitutia bacterium UBA4654 | reverse complement strand
GAGGCCGCCGTCGGGCGCAAGCCCCTCCGAAACCGCCTCGGAAAACGCCAGTTTTTTGCTTTGTCCGCGTGTGCTTATGTATTCCATTTCAAGCCTGTCTGTTCTGCCCTTTTATACGCAATTTGCGCCGCGTTAACGGCGCATTGTCCGCGTTCCGATTCCGTCCGAACGCAAAATTTGAAAAAACGCCCCGCTTTGCGTCGGGGCGCGGAAGTTATTTGTCGAGCGCAAACGCCGCGTGGAGCGCGTTCGCCGCCGCGTCGGCGTCTTCAAGCGAGATGCCTACCGAAATCTTGATTTCGCTCGTCGTGATAATCTGCACGTTTATGCTGTTGTCGGCAAGCGTACGGAAGAATTTTGCCGCTACGCCGCTGTGCGAGCGCATGCCCGTGCCGATGACCGAAACCTTGGCGATGTCGCCCGTAATCGAAACCGTCGCGCCCTTGATTGTTTCGCAATGCGCGCGCAGGACTTTTTCGGCCTTCGCCGCGTCGTCTTTCGAGACCGTGAAAGTAAGGTTCGCCTTGCCGCCGCGTCCGACGTTCTGGACAATCATGTCTACCACGATTCCCGCCTCGCCGAGTTCGCGGAAGATTTCCGCCGCCGTGCCGGGCTTGTCGGGAATGTCGCTTACTGTAACTTTCGTCTGGTTTCTGTCTATTGCCACGCCGCTGATTACGACGTCTTCCAATGATGGTGCTTCCGATTTCACTATTGTTCCGGGTTCGTTGTTAAAGCTTGAGCGCACTTCGAAAACTACGTTGTGCTTCTGCGCAAATTCCACGCTCCGCGCCTGCATGACTTTCGAGCCGAGCGACGCCATTTCCAAAAGTTCCTCGTACGACATTTCGGGAATTTTGCGGGCGTTTTTGACCACGCGCGGGTCGGCTGTGTAGACGCCGCTGACGTCGGTGTAGATTTGGCAGATGTCGGCTTTGAGGGCCGCCGCCAGCGCGATTGCGGAAAGGTCGCTTCCGCCGCGTCCGAGCGTGGAAACGTTGCCGTGGCGGTCGATTCCCTGAAAGCCCGCGACTATCACGACCTCTCCGCGCGACAGACATTCGCGAATGTCGCCGCCCGTGATTTCCACTATTCTTGCGCGTGTGTGGGCGTCGTCGGTAATAATGCCCGCCTGCGCGCCCGTTCTCGACACCGCTTTGACTCCCAGCGAGTGCAGCGCCATCGCCGTAAGCGCGATTGTCTCCTGTTCGCCGACGGCAAGGAGCATGTCCATCTCGCGCTCGTCGGGCGTTGCGGAAAACGTTTTCGCTCTGGCGATGAGTTCGTTCGTCACGCCGCTGCGGGCGGAGACGACCACGACGACGCTGTTTCCGCCGTCCACGAACGTTTTGATTCGCTTTGCGACATTGAGTATTCTGTCGGTATCGCCGACGGACGTGCCGCCGTATTTCTGTACAATCAGAGCCATATGCAAGTGTTTTTAAAATAAAAAATCAGTCGGAATATCTTGATAATATCGGCAATACTGTCAAGCAATTTCGCTAAAATAGCGCGGGGCGCGGGCGCGGAATCCGCGCCGTTCGGCGTCAGCCGGCCCGCGCCTTGCGGAGGTTCATGAGGGCGATTCCGAAAAGCATTGCGGCGATTCCCGCAACTTGGAGCGCCCCCACCCTTTCGCCCAAAACCGCCGCCGCGCACAGCACCGCCACGGGCAGCTCGACAGTCATTATGACCGCGCTTGCCGCCGCGTTAAAGCCGCGTTCGTACGAAAGTTTTACGAACGACGACATTGTTCCGTACAGAGAGCCGCCCGCAAACACCATTAAAACATATTTAAAATTCTTCATTTTTCTTGTTGTTTCGATTTTCATATTCGAGATGTCGAAACAATCGCAAAGCCAACGCCTCGGCGGGCTAATTGCCCGTCTTACGGAAAGGCGCACGACTGTTCCGCAAAATTAGTTGCGGAACGCGGGTGGAGGAAGTATCGAAGAATTATTCACGGCGCAGAATCGTTTGCATTTTTTGCGGGAAGTAAAAAACTGCTTGAAAATCAGGCGCGGGTTTGAGATAAGAAAAATAAGAAACCTCTGCGTTGTTCGATACTGCCGACTCGGTTCCCATCCTTAATGACATCAATTCAGGGAGCATGCCGCGCGCGGTGGCTGTCAAGCCGTCTTGAACGGAAGGCAAAAGTCGCGCCGGTCGCACCCACCTCGTTAAAAAGAGGTTGCGTTAACCTAACTGGCAAGGCGGCATCGGCGGGGGGTTCCCCTTTTTTGAAAGTCGGGCTTCTCGCGCGTCGAAATTGGAAACGCGGGGGAAATCCTCCTACAAAAAATGCGCTTCGCCCGAAGCGCATTTTGTTTTGCCCAAGCCCAACCGCCGTCCGACGCCTATTTTGCCGACCTTGGCAAATGCAAATCTTCGGGATTGAATTTGTTTATAAAGTTGTTGCGCCAGACGAGCTTTCCGCCGTCTTTCCTTTCGAACTCCTCTTTGTACAGACGCGCGTTAGGCGACGCTTTCGTAAAGTACCCGTCGGAAACAATGAGCGTTCCGCGCCTGTGCACAATGGATACGGGATTGTCCATTTTGAATGTCTTGTAGTTGTTGAAGTACGAACACCCCAAAAGGCGCGTGTTGGCTTCGACAAGAAAGCCGATAAGCCCCGTGTCGGCGTAGCAGTCGCGCAAAAGAGTGTCGCCGCCGACAAGCTTGAAGCACACGGAGTTTTCGAGCATTTCGGGCAAGCCGCCCTTTTTTGCGGGAGGAATCGGCCCGCCCCAAACGTGGCAGCGCGTGTAGCGGTTCGAGCCTCCGCGCCGCTGGTCGATTCCGATTGTATAGTCTACAATAATGCAGTCGGTAAAATGGCAGTCGCCGCTGTAAATTTGCATGCCGGCGTTCCCCGCAAGACCGCGCATTGTGTTGCGGAAGTACAGGTTGTTTGCGACAAGCTCGTAGCCGCCGCGCTTTTCGGCGTCTCCGACGGTAAGCCCCGCCTTTTTGGGGTTGCGGAAAACGGTGTCCCTGAAAGTGAAATGCTGGAAGTTTACGATTTTCACGCAGCCGTCGGCAAGCCCGTTGGCGTCGAATTCCCCGCCCGAAATGAATGCGTTGTTGCGGCGGTTTTTCGAAGCGGCGGCGGCGTCATAGAAAAGCATGTTTTCCATCGGCTTTACGGCGACGAATTTTGCGGTAGTTTCCATGCGTAGCGACACACCGTTTGAGACGTTTAGAGTGGAGTCAATCTCGTACCTGCCTTCGGGAATGTCGAGCACGCCGAGCGGCGCGCTTGCGACGGCGCGGGCAAGTCTCGGAGAGTCGGAAGTTTCGCCGTCGAGACGCGGAAAATCGGCGAGGTTTGCGCCCGCCGCCGCAATGGCGGCGAGAGCGCAGGAAAGGAAAAGCGCGAGTTTTTTCATGATATTTTGCGTTATTTTTTGTTTTTATCGAATATCAAAAGAGCCAAGCCGTTTT
>DHMA01000197.1:283-743 GCA_002405555.1 Opitutia bacterium UBA4654 | reverse complement strand
AGAGCCAAGCCGTTTTTGCCGAGCGAAACTTCCGCGTTGCCGCCCCTGCCCGACGCGTCGGCTTTTCCCAAAGTTTCCGACTTTGCAAACGCCGCGCCGTCCACGGAGACTTTCGCAGATACGGGTTTGTCGAGCCACAAGTTGGCGACAAACACGGCGATTTGCGAATCGTTTTCGAATGTGGTGTAGTCGAGCCTGTCGTCGGAAACTTCCGCCAAGTCGCGGTCGCGGTATGTCCCGTTCAGAATGAGTTTGCGGTACTTGCCGCGCAGGGCGTTTGCGGCGGAAAGATACGCCTTGTAGCGCGGGGTTTCGTCTATCGTCGCGCGGCAGCGGTAGATTTCGACGTCGCTCGTCCAGCCCCACATCAGGCAGAGATTCACGCGGCGTTCGATGTCGGAGTCGTCGCGGATTGTGCGGTCGGAAAAAATCACCTTCGGGAAAGCGTATTTGAAAAGCG
>DHMA01000197.1:0-257 GCA_002405555.1 Opitutia bacterium UBA4654 | reverse complement strand
GCGGAACGTAGCGCATAAGCGGCTTGCCGTCGGGACGCTTTTTCGCGACGGAATAGTCCATGCCGCACGAATGCGCAAAATCGACGCGCTGCGATGTTGCGTCGCCCACATACTCGGTGCCGAACGCCAAGTTTGGGCTTTTCGACTTTATGTACGCGCGGATTTTTCCGAGCATTTCCGACTTGTGCCTCATCATGTCGGTGCACGGCACTTTGTGCTTGTGCGAAGAATCCCAGCATATCTGGCTGCCGCTTCCC
>DHMA01000003.1:267-3901 GCA_002405555.1 Opitutia bacterium UBA4654 | reverse complement strand
AAAATCACCGCGCAAAATTGCGAAGCAATTTTGCTCACTATCTATTTTGTGTTGAAAATTCCCGAAAATTCTGGCACTGTCTTTTCATTATGGACTCCAATGTATTGATTGATATTATAGTGTTCGCCGCGTTCGTCGTGGCGGTCGTTGCCTTGGGTCTCTACAAAAGCCGCGGCGAAGGCGGTAGCGAAGACTACTTCCTCGCGGGTAGAGGTCTGACTTGGTGGCTCATCGGCATCTCGCTGATCGCCGCCAATATCTCCACGGAACAGTTCGTGGGCATGAGCGGAAGCGCGGCGGGCATTTCGGGGCTGGCTATCGCAAGCTACGAATGGATGGCGGCAATCACGCTCGTCTTCGTGGCGTTCCTGTTCCTGCCAAAATTCCTCAAAAGCGGAATCTACACGGTGCCGCAGTTCCTCGAATTCAGGTTCGACGCGCTCTCGCGCTCGGTGATGTCGTTCATGATGGTGATTGTGCTCGTGCTCGTGAATGTTACGGCGGTCATCTACTCGGGCGCGACGGTCGCCGACACGGTGTTCGGGCACTCCGCCGACCTCCCATTTGCGCTCGACCTCGAAGTAGCGTGCTGGGGCATCGGGATTATCGCGGCGGTGTACGTCTGCGCGGGCGGTCTGAAAGCGTGCGCGTGGGCCGACCTCTTGCAGGGAACGGCGCTCATCGTAGGCGGTTTGCTGATTGCGTACTTCGCTTTCGACGCGTTTGCGGCAAAACCCGCGGCGGAAATCGCGACGACTGCGACGTTCACGCCGCAGGCTCTCGACTCGCTCAAAGACGCTGGCATCATCGAAAAATTCGTGTCGCTCAACTACGACAAACTCACAATGTTCATGCCCGCGGACCACTCCGAAATTCCGTGGACCGCCCTCATCATCGGGCTGTGGATTCCCAATTTCTACTACTGGGGCTTCAACCAGTACATCATTCAGCGCACGCTCGGCGCGTCGAGCCTTGCGGAAGGCCAAAAGGGCATCATGCTTGCGGCGGGTCTTAAACTCATAATTCCGTTCATTATCGTAATCCCCGGAATCATGGCGTTCAACCTCTATTCCGACGACCAGGCGCACGCGGCGCAGATGGACAAGAAAATAGCGACGGAAAACGCAAAGGCGTACTCCGTTGTGTATTTCGACTGGCTCGACCAGAACAACAAAAAATACGACCCCCGCCTTGCGGTAGAAACGTTCTCGTACGAGCAGAAAAAGGGCGCAAAGCACCCGATTTTCTCGGAGCACGAAATGAACGCCCTCCACGACGAATACGCCCGCGCAAAGGCCGACGGCACGCTCTACCTCACGCAGTTCGTCTACGACAAGGGCTGGGCAAAGGCCAACGAAAACGGCGCAAAGGCTCTCGTAGACGCGTGGAATACGCGCAACTCGGCGAATTTCGACGACCCGCTGGCGACGAAAAAAACTTTCTACGGCTACAAGTACGACTCCGCTTTCGGACTGCTCATCACAAAGGTGCTCCCCGCGGGCTTCGGTCTCAAAGGCTTCATCTTCGCGGCATTGCTCGGCGCGGTCGTAAGCTCGCTTGCGGCAATGCTCAACGCGGCGTCAACGATTTTCACAATCGACATCTACAAGAAGTTCCTCAACAAAAACGCGAGCGACAGAAATCAGGTGCTCGTCGGCAGGGTCTCGGTGCTGATTTTCGCGGTCATCGGCTGCCTCGTAGCCCCCGTGCTCGCAAACCCGAACCTCGGAACGGTGTTCGTGTACATTCAGGAATTTCAGGGCTTCCTCTCGCCGGGCATTTTGGCGGTGTTCATCTTCGGCATGTTCTCGCGCCGCGCTCCGCGCTTCGCGGGCGCAATCGGCATCATAACAAGCCCCGTGGTCTACGGCCTGCTCAAGCTCTTCTGCGGCGACATCGCGTTCCTCAACAGAATGGCGATTACGTTCGCGGTATCGCTCGGCATCATGGCATTGCTCACGCTCGTAAAGCCGCTTAAACAGGACATCGTAATGCCCGAAAACACGTCAATGGACCTGTCGTCGTCGAGGGGCGCAAAGATTTCGGGAATCGCGATTCTCGTGGCGTGCGTCGCGCTCTACGTCGCGTTCTCCGGACTCTTCCTCCACGCACCTCAAATGTAGGGAAATATGAAAGAATCACTCGTATCTTCTTTTGAAAAAATCTTCGGGCGCAAGCCCGAAGCCCTCGCGCAGGCTCCCGGAAGAATAGAATTCATCGGCAACCACACCGACTACAACGGCGGACTCGTAATGGGAGTCGCGCTCGACAAGGACGTGATGGTGGCAATCGCAAAACGCGCCGACCGCAAGCTGTGCTTCGCCCGCGCGAAATTCGGCGACAAGGTTTTCGTCGAACTCGACGCGCCCGAAAAACAGCCCAAAGAGCTGAACTGGGTAAACTATCCGCTGGGCGTGTTCAAGTTCCTCATGGAAGCGGGGCTGAAAGCCGACTGCGGCTTCGACATGCTCGATTGCAGCAACCTGCCCGCGGGCGCGGGGCTTAGCTCCTCGGCGGCAATCGAACTGGCGAGCGCATACGCGATGTCGAAACTCTACGGCTTCGAAGCCGACCGCAAGACGCTCGTGAAAATCGGGCGCAAGTGCGAAAACGAATTCGTCGGCATGCCCTGCGGCATTCTCGACCAGGGCGTGTCGGGCTTCGGCAAAAAGGACACAATCGTTTACATCGACTGCCTCACGGAGGAATTTTCAAACTATCCCCTGCCCCCGAACTGCCGCTTCTGGCTCTTCAACTCCACGAAGAAACACGCGCTCGTTGACGGGCTGTACGCGGCAAGGCACGCGGAGTGCATGGAGGCGGCGAAAATCCTCTCGAACGGCGGCGAACAAAAGCCGCTGAGGGCGTTTGCGCCCGCCGACTTGGAGTCGGCGAAAGACAAAATGTCCGACGTAGTTTACCGCCGCGCAAAACACGTCATCGAGGAAAACGCGCGCGTGGTAAAGGCAAAGGAACTGCTGCTTTCGGGCGACATCGCGGGGGTCGGCAGGCTTCTGAACGCCTCGCACGAAAGCTCGCGCAGGCTCTTCGAAAACTCCTGCGAAGAGCTTGACTTCCTCGTCGATACGGTCTCGACGATGAAGGGCGTTTTCGGCGCAAGACTCAGCGGCGGCGGATTCGGCGGCGCGGTCATGGCGCTGACCGACGAAACGTTCTCGCAGGCGGACGCCGAAAAGGTCGCGGAACTCTACGAGGCGAAATTCGGCAAAAAACCCGCGGTATTTACCTGCGCGTCGGGCGACGGCGCGAAAACCGTATAACTTGGGCAAAAGCGCGTCGGGTGGCGCGCTTTTTTCTTGAAGAAAACGGGCGTCGGGCTAATTTCGCCGACTCCCGAAAACAATTTAACCAATAGAATCGCAATCATGAATGTACTGGTAATCGGAGGCGCGGGCTACATCGGAAGCCACTGCGTAAGACAACTCATAGCCGCGGGACACAAACCCGTGGTTCTCGACAACCTTGTCTACGGACACAAGGGGGCTTTGCTGCCGTCGGTAAAATTCTACCGCGGAAACCTCGAAGACAAAAAGCTTGTGGGCGAAATTCTCGACAACGAGAAAATCGACATCGTAATGCACTTCGCGGCGTTCATCAACGTCGGCGAATCGGT
>DHMA01000003.1:0-179 GCA_002405555.1 Opitutia bacterium UBA4654 | reverse complement strand
TACAACAACCTTTCGGGCGTAATAACGCTCATCGAAACGATGGTCGAGCACGGCGTTAAGAAGTTCGTGTTCTCGTCAACCTGCGCAACTTTCGGCGTGCCGCAGAAGCTTCCGCTCACGGAAGACCACCCGCAACTGCCGATTAACCCCTACGGTCAGACGAAACTCGACGTGGAAAA
>DHMA01000120.1 GCA_002405555.1 Opitutia bacterium UBA4654 | reverse complement strand
GCGTCTGGAAGGCGGACAACCACTCGAAAACGCTCGGAAATTTAGTCTCGATTCTGAAAAAATCCTTCCGCATTTAATGCATATTTTGCATTAAAATGGCATTTTTCATGCGTTGAATGGAAAATCCAAACGCGGTATAATCGCGCCTGTTCCGATATGGAAGAGGCAAAAAACAGGTCAGACGAAATACTCGCGCTGGTCGCCGAATACGCGGCGACGCTCACGGGCTGCGGCGCGTACGCGTCGCGCACGGCGCGCAGCGCAAAAAGAATAGCCGAGGCGGTCGGGGCGACTGCGGAAATCGCGATGACGCACACAAGCCTGATAGTCTCGGTGGAGTGCGACGGCATGATTTCGACGAAAGTCGCCCGCATTCCGCAAAGCCCAATTTCGTTCGAGCGCAACGCCGACCTCTGCCGCCTTTCGTGGCGCGCGATAGACAGAAAAATGCCGCTTGAAGAAATCAGGACGGAGTTCGAGGCAATACTTGCAAAACCGAAAATCGACCCCGTGTTCGTGCTGTTCTATGTCGGCTTTGCAAACGCGTCGTTTTGCAGGCTCTTCGGCGGCGACTTCCTCGCAATGGCGATTGTCTTTACCGCGACGCTCGTCGGCTTTTCGACAAAACAGTACATGCTGAAAAAGGGCGTCAACAACTACCTTACGATAATGGCGTCGTCGTTCGCGGCGTCGATTTGCGCGTCGGTGTCGCTCTCGTTCGAATGCGCGTCGCAGACGGCGCTGGCGACAAGCCCGCTGTTCCTTATTCCGGGGGTGCCTCTCATCAACGGGGTAATCGACATTCTCGACGGCTACACGACGACGGGCATAAGCCGCCTCGCAAAGGAAATGCTGATTATCGCGTGCATAGGCGTCGGACTTTTCGCGACTCTCGCGCTTGTGAAAGGGCAATTTCTATGAGCATTTGGGACATACTCTTCGACGGATTCTTCGCGGCGGTCGCGGGAACGGGCTTCGGCGCGATTTCCGACCCTCCCGTAAAGGCGTTTCCGAGAATCGCGCTGCTGGCGGCTGTCGGACACGCGTTGAGGTTCGCAATGATGAAATGCGGAACGGACATCGGAACGGCGTCGTTCGTCGCGGCGTTCGCAATCGGAAGCGGAAGCCTGATTCTGGCGCGTCAAATCCGCGTGCCCATGACCATTCTATACATACCCGCGCTGCTCCCGATGATTCCGGGGATTTACGCGTACAAAACGCTGTTCTCGCTGATAATGTTCATGCAGTCGGTCAACGGCAACGACGGCGGCATGGAGTACATGCAGAGCTTTCTGCTGAACGCCACGGTATCGGGAACGGTGATAATACTGCTCGCAACGGGGGCGGCACTGCCGACTTTCGTCTTTAAAAATATGTCGCACGCGCTTTCGAGGGAGGGCAAAAAATAACATGGATACATTTTGGCAGACAATTTCCGAATACAATTCGGAGACATGGAATTTCCAGATAACGCTTACAATCGTCGGCGCGATACTCGCCGCCCTGCTCTACGCCGCGCCCAAAAAGGCGGCGTGCCGCGTCGCGGTAAAAATCTACACCGCGCTTCTGTGCTTCTGGATTGCGGGCGTCTACTATCTGATATACTGCAATACAAGAAGCTATAACGAAAGCATGGCGGTCTTCTGGGCAATCATGGGGCTTGCGTGGCTCTACGACATCCGCGCGGGGCGCGACGAAACGCCGAAAGCGTCGAAAAACCCCGCAGCCGCCGCCCTGCTTTGCGCGCCCGTGATTTACCCCGCGCTGTCGCTCGCGCTGGGGCGGAGCTTCCCCGAAATAGTTTCGCCGATAATGCCGTGCTCTGTGGCGGTGTTTTCGATAGGGCTGATTTTCGCGTTCGGGAATACGATAAACCTCATATTGGCAATGCTCGTTTTACACTGGTCGATAATCGCGATACCGAAAGTGAGCCTGTACGGAATTACGGAAGATTATTTTCTGTCATTGTGCATTATTCCCGCGCTGTATATATTCTTCAAAAACTACATAGAAAAAGTGGCAAAACAGCCCACAAAGCCGTCGGCAAAGGCGCTGGACAGGTCGCTGAAAGTCCTCTGCTCGGTGCTCGGAATATTCTTCACCTATATGATATTCAAACAATTCGGCATTCTGTAAAATTTCTTCACAATGCGTAATTGCAAGGCGGTCGGCACAATGCCGACCGCCTTTTCGCATGCAGAGTCGCCGCAAAATATCCGAACGCAAACAAAACCGACAATTTCATATCTCCGCAAAATAAAGTTGCGGGGAAGATTCCGAGATTTTACGCGAAAAAAATATGAAAACTTGAAAGGATAAAAATGAAGAAACTAATAAAATTGGCGTTTTTGTTAACGTGTAGCGCAATGCTTTTCATCGGCTGTTCACCAGAATCGACATTCCAAAAGGGAACGGAGCTGGAAGAAGCAGGAAAAATCGACAAAGCCGCAAAATGCTACAAAAAAGCCGCCGAACAAAACGACGCGGATGCACAACTACAATTAGGTTGCTGCTATCTTACTGGAAATGGAGTGGAAACAGACAAGCTTGAAGCAACAAATCTTTGGTTGAAAGCGGCAGAACAAGGGAACAGCTTAGCTCAAATATGCATAGGAATAGCAAATAGCAAAGGTATTGGCATTCCGACAGACATCATAGAAGCCTCACATTGGTTTAATAAAGCCGCCAACTCCGAAGATACGTCGGCAAAAATAATTGTTGGCTTTATTTACGCTTGCGGGGAATTTGGACCAAAAGATAAAAGTAAGGCAATGCGATTATGGCACAGTGCAGCAAAAAAAGGCGATGCCGAAGCACAGTTATTACTTGGGCTTATATGTGCAGTGGGAATAAACGGAGAAGGAGAAGGAAATATAGAAGAAGCTATCAAATGGACAAAAAAGGCGGCAGGACAAAACTACGTGTTGGCGCAAATTTTCCTTCAATTTTTGTATTTAAGCAAATTCGATTTAACAAAATTGGATGATTTAAAAGAAGACAAGCAGCTGGAAAAGCTAATGGTTGATACTGCAAAATTATTAATAAAAGTAGCGGCAAAAGACAACACGAGTGCCAGAAAAGCAACTGTTTTATGGCAAGTCTTAATGGAAACCGATGAAAAACCAATGAAAGCTGCAAAAAAACTCGATAAGTTTTTTCAATAAAAAACACTATAACAGGACGGCGGCTATTCGTCGTCGTCCTGAATGTAGTTTTTGTTGCGGGTGGTCGGGCCGCCGGCTCGCAACCACGCGTTGATGAAAAGGTCTATGTCGCCGTCCATCACCGCCTGCAAATTGCCCGTTTCCGCGCCCGTCCGCAGGTCTTTCACCATCTGGTAGGGCTGGAAAACGTAGC
>DHMA01000062.1 GCA_002405555.1 Opitutia bacterium UBA4654 | reverse complement strand
GTCGGCGGCGGTAAGCTCGGAGGAGCTTGGAAACCCCGTCTATCCGCCCGCGCGCGAGCTTCTCGCAAAGCATGGGATTTCGTGCAAGGGCAAAACCGCGCGAAAAATGTCCCGCGCAGACTACGACAGATTCGACCTCATTCTCGTTATGGACAATTCGAATATGCGCAACATTATGCGCATTGTCGGAAGTGACCCGAAAGGGAAAATCAAAATGCTCATGGAGTACGCGGGCAAACCGCATGCGGAAGTCGCCGACCCGTGGTATTCGGGCGATTTCGGGGAAACTTGGCGCGACGTATCCGCGGCGTGCGGGGGCTTGCTTGCATCGCTCTGACGCCGCGCGCGCGGGCGAAAAACGCAGGCCGCCCTGCGGGATTTCCGAAAAAATAGTCTTGCGAAACGTCCGAATAGGGCGTTGGCTTGTGTTCGACGTATCGGAATCGGTGCGTCGATTTTTTATTTACAAACATGGCAATTTCCGAGAGAGCAAAAGGGCACATCTGCGTGCTGACTACAAACCTGATGTTCGGGGTGTTCATTCCGATATCGAAATACCTCATGCACGGCTTTATGTCGCCGCTGTTTGTAACCACTTGCAGATTCATCGGCGCGACCGTTCTGTTTTGGACGGCGTCGCTGTTTATAAAAGACAGAAAAGTCGAGCCGAAAGACTTGCTGTGGTTTTTCTTCTTCGCGCTCATGGGCATTGTTTTCAATCAGGGCGTGTTCATTTTCGCGCTCGGAATGACGTCTCCCGTGGACGCTTCGGTAATCCTCACGGCGACCCCGTTTTCGGCGATGGCGGTTGCCGCGATTCTCGTCGGAGACCCCCTCACAAAGCGCAAGCTCTTCGGCGCGGGAGTGGGCGCGGCGGGCGCGGNNTCGCCCGTCGACGCGTCTGTGATTTTGACGGCGACGCCGTTCTCGGCTATGGCGGTCGCAGCCCTGCTTGTCGGCGACCCTCTTACGAAGCGCAAGCTCGCTGGTGCGTGCGTCGGCGCGGCGGGGGCTGTGTGGCTTTTGCTTTCGGCGTCGGGCGGCGGACTGGGTTCGGGTTCGGCGTCGGGCGACGGACTCGTGTTTCTGGCTACGGTGTGCGCGGCAATCTACTTCGTAACGGCAAAGCCGCTTACGCTCAAATATTCGCCGATTACAATCATGAAGTGGATGTTCCTTTTTTCGACGCTCATGTTTGTGCCGCTCATGCCGAAAGCGTTTGCGTCGGAGGATTCGATTAAGGCGACGCTGGGCGTCTGCGAAATCGCGGGCTTGGCGTACGTCGTGGGCGGGGCTACTTTCCTTGCCTACCTTTTCCAGAACATGGGCATCAAGCGCATTCGCCCCGCGACGGTTGCGATGTATATTTACGTGCAGCCCGTAGTGTCGTCGGCGATAGCGGTTTTCGTTGGGCAGGACGCGTTTTCGTGGAGCAAGCTGTTTGCGTCGTTCCTCGTCTTCGCGGGCGTCTACATTGTAACGACTTCTCCACGCACGCCCGAACAGCTGAAAATTGCCGAGGAAGTAGAGCGGCAGGGCGGAAAATAGGCATAATCCGAATCCGCAACCGCATTGTTGCGCCTCCGCGTCGGCGGTGGATTTTCGGAAAACCATCGGTTTTTATCGCGGGGCGCGCAGAAGCGTTCCGCGTTTTTTTGCCGTCCGCGCGGTGGGTTCATACCCCCGCAATGCCTGAAAAACAGAAGAGGTAAACTGTTTACCTATTTTCAGGGATTTTTAATTTGATTCTTTGGCGTTCCGCAATTTAATTGACACCAGAAAGCGCGGCAAACGGCAAAACAAAAGCCGCAATGTTGCGCCAGTTCGGAGCAAATTATGAAAAAAAACGTAAGCATGCAGGACATCGCGGAGGAACTCGGCATTTCGAAAGGGTCGGTTTCGCTCGCGCTGAACGATTCGAAGAAAATTTCCGAAAAAACAAAAGCCAAAGTCCGCAAGGCGGCGCAAACGCTCGGCTACCGCAGAAACGCGCTTGTTTCGAGCGTCATGGCGGGGCTGAAAGGCTCGAAGGAAAACCGCTTTCTGGAAACGATTGTCCTCATCAACGCGAACAAGTCGCAGGACGCTCCGCACAAGTATCCGATTTTTTCGAAATACATTGCGGGCATACGCGACGAGGCAAAAGAGCTCGGCTACGCCGTCTACGAAATCTGGCTGCACGACAAACGCCTCAACCCCACGAAGCTCCAGCGCATTTTGGAGTCGCGCGGAATCCGCGGCGGAATCATAATAGGGCATGTAGACGACAACATTTTGCCCGACAAATTTGCGCCCATTTGGCAAAATTTCAAATTCGTCTCCGCGGGGCTTAAAACCTTCAACCCCATTCTCGACTTCATCTCCGCCGACAAATTCCTCATCGCCCACTACGCCACGCAGAGAATTATAGAGCTTGGCTACCGACGCCCCGCGCTGATTCTTGCCGAGCACATCGACGAGCTTGTCGAGGGACGTTTTGTCGGTGGCTTTCTCCGCGCCCAGCTGGAGCTTCCCGAAGAGGACAGGATTCCGCCGTTTTTGGACATCGCCGCAGCCGAAAAGAACCCGCAAATTCTCTACGACTGGCTCTCCGAGCGCAAGCCCGACGTGATTTTCTCGATTTCGAACTCCACAAGCGAATGGTTTTCCGAACGCGCAACAGCCGTTCCGCAGGATTTGCCCGTGATACACCTCGAACGCAAATGCGGCAAAAACGACTGGGTTGGGATAGACCAGAACTACGAGATGGTCGGGCGCATAGCGGTTCGCAAGCTTTTCACCGCCCTCAACGCGCCGGTCTATCTGAAAGACGCCGACGTGCGGACGGCGACAATCGTGCTTCCGAAATGGAACGACCCCGTCGGAGACTGACGCCCGAAACCGCCCGCGCAAGCCCGATTTTACACAAGGTAAACAGTTTTCCAAATTTGGCAATCAACGCTATTGAACGCGCCGCATTTTTCCTTTTAATTTAAAAACATAACAACGGGGGACAAACACTATATGACAAACGACAACTCGAAAGACTACTATAAATGGTTTCTTCTGCTTTTCCTGTGGGTGGCGTTTTTTCTGCACCAGGGAACGAGGCAAATCTACAACGCAATTCTTCCTCAAATTCAGGGAACTTTCGGGGTCGATTCCGTCAAGATGGGGATTGTCGGCACTATCTTCACGCTGACATACGGCATTTGCGCTCCGCTTTCGGGCTTTGCGAGCGACTTCCTCAAAAGAAAATACATGGTAATCGTCGGCTTGGGTGTGTTCTGCACGGGCATTTTCCTTTCGGGCTGGGTTTCGTGCATCGGCATGATGATTGTTTTCTACGGGCTTCTCAACGGGGCGGGGCAGGCGTTCTACTATCCCGCGGCGTGCTCGCTTCTGGGGCAGCTCCACGAAAAGACCCGCGCGACGGCGTTGGCAATCCACCAGACCGCGCTCTATGCGGGCGTCGCGCCCCTCGCGGGCGC
>DHMA01000011.1:1565-2781 GCA_002405555.1 Opitutia bacterium UBA4654 | reverse complement strand
TGCGCTCGCAGGTCGGCACGATGTTCTCGACGGAAGTCAAGGGCCCGCGCTACCTCGAACTCGCAGAAGGCTATGTTCTCGAACAGGCTCTCGACGAAAACAACGAGGTAATCGGCTACAAGACCGTACACGTCGGCAAAATGCTCGAAGCCATTCGCAACGGCATGGACGCGGGCGAAGCCTTCAAGAAATTCACCTCCACAAAGGGACGTTTCGAAGACGCCGCAAAAACCATCGACCCCCGCAAAGAATAAGGAGTTTTTACAATGGCTATCACATTCGAAAGTTATGAAAGACGCATAGAAAAAATCAACAAAGTATGCGCCGAATACGGTTTGTCGGGTCTCGAAGAAGCCAAGGCTCTCTGCGATTCCAAGGGCATCAACGTTGACGCCATCGTCAAGGGCATTCAGCCCATCGCGTTCGAAAACGCCGTCTGGGCTTACACTCTCGGCGCGGCAATCGCCCTCAAAAAGAACAGCAAAAACGCCGCCGAAGCCGCCGAAAACATCGGTATCGGTCTCCAAGCGTTCTGCATTCCCGGCTCCGTCGCCGACAGCCGCGACGTAGGTCTCGGACACGGCAACCTCGGCGCAATGCTCCTGCGCGAAGAAACAAAGTGCTTCTGCTTCCTCGCGGGCCACGAATCGTTCGCGGCTGCGGAAGGCGCAATCGGCATCGCAAAGACCGCCAACAAGGTTCGCAAAGAACCCCTGCGCGTTATCCTCAACGGCTTGGGCAAAGACGCCGCGTACATCATCTCGCGCATCAACGGCTTCACGCACGTCGAAACCGAGTACGACTATTACACGGGCGAACTCAAAATCACGAAGGAAACGGCTTTCTCGAAGGGCGACAAGGCGAAGGTTCGCGTCTACGGCGCGGACGACGTCTCCGAAGGCGTTGCCATCATGATTAAGGAAGGCGTTGACGTTTCCATTACGGGCAACTCGACAAACCCGACGCGCTTCCAGCACCCCGTAGCGGGCACCTACAAAAAGTGGGCAATCGAACACGGCAAGAAATACTTCTCCGTGGCTTCGGGCGGCGGCACGGGCAGAACCCTCCACCCCGACAACATGGGCGCGGGTCCCGCTTCGTACGGCATGACCGACACCATGGGCAGAATGCACGGCGACGCGCAGTTTGCGGGCTCTTCGTCCGTTCCCGCGCACGTCGAAATGATGGGTCTTATCGGCATGGGCAACAACCCGAT
>DHMA01000011.1:303-1518 GCA_002405555.1 Opitutia bacterium UBA4654 | reverse complement strand
AACCCGATGGTCGGCGCGACCGTTGCGGTTGCAGTCGCAGTCGAAGAGGCTTCGAAGTAATCGGCATTTTACCGAAAACGCGCGCCTGCGGGTGCGCGTTTTTTTTTGCGCCTTAAATTTGCCTACGGGCTGGAACGCGTTTTTTGCGCTTCCCGCAAGGCGCGGGCGCGGGTGATTCGGCGGCGTTTGTCCGTTCGGCGGTTATTTTTCAATTATGCGTTTAGCCTTGCCCGAAACGGCTTCGATGTCGAAACGCAAAATTGCAGTGCGCGGGGCGGATTTCGAAATGTAGAAATCGGCCTCTTTCATGAATTGCGGCGCGAACCGCTTGGCGATTGCCCTTAGGGCTTCGAGCTTTTCCGATTCTCCGCAAATCGAAACTTTGCCGAACGCAATCGCGCTGGAATAGCCGAGCGAGAATTGGCGCGGGCAGACAGTGGCGTTTCCGACTACGCAAAAGGCGGCGTTTGCGTTTTTTTTCACGCAGTCGATTTTCCGCCCTTCGGGGGCGCAGTGCATGTAGATTATGCGCCCGACTTTCACATAGTTAATCGGGACTCCGTAGGGGTATTCGTCGTCGGAGACAAGCGAGAGAAAGCCGTATTCGCCCGCGTCGAGAATTTTCTCAGCCTGTTCTTCCGTGATTGTCCTGTCTTTGCGCCTCGGAGTAATGTTCATGGGCAACATGCTTGCCGCAATTTTGCCGATTGCGAGCTTTTTTAACGCGCAAAACTTCCGCAAAGCGCAAAAAGGCTTACTCTCCGCGCCGCTTGTCTGCCGAAATTGAGTATATTTAATCGCGGATTTACCAAAGTGTTATGTGCTGCTTTCGAATTTTTTTGCTCAAAAAGCTTGCAAGCAATCGCAAAAAATCCAATGTATTTCAACAAGGCAATCGGTGCGGCAATTTCGCCGCGTTCGATTTTTTATGGCGATGAAGGGGCTTACAAAATTTTCGGTTTTCGCGGGGGCATTGCTTGCCTCGTGCGCGTTCGCGGCGGAGGGCGGCGGCGACACAATTTCGGCGAAATTCGGCAATACGGTTTCGGGGGCGGCACAGGCGCAAGCCCCGCAGCTTGTGTATTTCGAGGGAAACGGAAAATCGGGCGGCCTGCTGTGCATGGGGCACTCGCTGACAAAACACGCGCCCGCGCCCGAACTGGGCTGGTTTTCGGACTGCGGAATGGCGGCATCGAAAAAGGAGAACGACTATGT
>DHMA01000011.1:0-243 GCA_002405555.1 Opitutia bacterium UBA4654 | reverse complement strand
CCTGCTTTGGGAAAAGCTCAAAAAGGGCAATCCCGACATTCCGCTTTGCATTGCAAAGGGCGCGTTTTTCGAGCGCAACTTTGCCGACGCCGACAAAATTCTGCCGCTCTACAAGCAGGCTCGCGACTTCAAGCCGAAGTGGATTGTAATTTCGCTCGTCGACAACGTTTCGCCGAAAACGGCGGCGGAGCACGATTTTATCAAATACTATGCAAAACTGGTAAAATATCTCAACCCCGACGG
>DHMA01000091.1:556-4749 GCA_002405555.1 Opitutia bacterium UBA4654 | reverse complement strand
CCTATTTTTGGGCACAGCACATGCGCAACCCCTCGCCCGAACAGGTAAAAATGCACATAAGCTGCTGTGTGGCAAGCGGCCCGCGCGGGCTTTTTGTCTTGCCGAAAATCGCCTACACAGCCGATTCGTCCGACGGGCTTTACGTCAATTTTTACGAAAACGGCGAAGCCAAGCTCGAAATCCCCGCATTGGGGGAAAGCGCGACGCTTAAAGTTTCGGAAGTCGATTTCGGGGCGGAAAAATTGCGGGCAAGAATCGCGGTTTCCCTGCCCGACGGCAAGCCGCGGAAATTCGCCCTCAACGCGAGAATTCCGTCGTGGAGCAAAAACACCGAAATTTTCGTCAACGGCAAAAAGTCGGCTTCGCCCGAATCGGGGAAATACGCGGAAATCAGGCGGAAATGGAGGGACGGCGATACCGTCGAAATCGTCTTCGACTCCCGCGCATTCGTTGTCCGCGACCCGAACAATCCCGAAATTTACGCCCTCCAAAGAGGCCCCATTGTCTTCGCCCAAGACCTGCGCTTTGAGCCGAACATAGACAAGCCTTTCAAGTTCGAATTCGAAAACGGCGATTTTGTAAAGAATGTCGAAGTGGTTAAGATTAACGGCACAAACGCCGCGCTCAAAGTAAAAACCGCAGACGGCGGCTACCGCACTTTTGCCGACTACGCTTCGTGCGGAGCTACTTGGGACAAGAACTCGCGGCTGCGGGTTTTCGGCGGCGCGTTTTAATCCGAAAGAACCGGACTTTAAGTCCGGTTTTTTTGCGTCCGAAGAAAACGCCGCCGCTTGCGCAAAGACAATACTCCACGAGCAGGATAGATTATTTTTCAAAAACAAAACAGTTGACCGTTTAACTAATTTGTATTTTCATGTTTTCCAACAAGAGGAAACAAATGAAAAAGAAATTCATCGAAATACTGACGGGGCTTGCCGCGTTTGCGTTGCTTGCGGCTTGCGGGGAAAAGGAATCGGGGAAATCGGGGACTTCGGTGAGCCTCGACGGCAACTGGACACTCTCGTACGCAGAGCAACCCGAAGTTGCGGCCCGCACGCCGTCCGACTTCAAAAAACTCCGCGGGCTGAAAACGATACCCGCAAAAGTTCCGGGGGCGGCTCAGCTCGACCTCCAACGCGCGGGCGTAGAACCCGACGCCATGATTGGCGACAACGTCTACAAATACCGCAAATACGAGGCGTACGAATGGCTGTTCTCGCGCGAATTTAAATCGCCCAAGCTCGCAAAGGGCGACCGCGCGGTGCTCAACATGCGCGGCGTGGACACCCTCGCCGACGTTTTCGTCAACGGCAGGCTTGTAGGAAGCCCCGAAAACATGTTCATCGAGCACGAATTCGACATCACCGACTTCCTGAAAAAAGGCGGCTCAAACAAAATCGACGTCATCATACGCTCGCCCGCAATCGAATCGAAGCTGTACGACAACGTTGTTGCAAGCGGCATGGACGAGCGCACCGAGTACGTCAACATCAGGAAAGCCCCGTCGGGCTTCGGCTGGGACATTCACCCGCGCCTGCTCACGGCGGGCTTGTGGCGAAGCGTTTCCGTCGATGTCCGCAAGCCCATTCACATCAAGGACGTGCACGTCTACACCATCGCCGCCGACGCGAAGAACGCTACCGCCCGCTTCGGAATGGACGTGAAAATCGACGCCCCCTACAAACTTTTCGACTCGCTCTTCGCCGCCGTGAAAATCTCGAAAGACGGCAAGACGGTTTTCGAATCGAAAACGCCCTTCCTCACCTATGTGAATAAAATCGGCGGAAACCTCAAAGGCGTCGAGCTTTGGTGGCCGCGCGGCTACGGAGCGCAAGCCCTCTACGACGTAAACGTAGACGTTTGCGACAAAAACGGCAAGGTGTTCGATTCGAAGAAAATCCGCGTCGGGTTCAGGACGGTTCGACTCGAATTCAGGGAGATGTCGCTACCCGAAAACGAAAAGTTCAAGATGGGCGGCGCGGGCACGGCGTACGGCAAAACCGACCTCAAAAAGCTCGACGGCGAATTCAAATTCTATGTCAACGACACCCCGATTTTCATGAAGGGCACAAACTGGGTTCCGCTCGACGCCTACCACTCGCGCGACAAAGAGCACGTCAAGGCGGCGGTGGACATGCTCGCCGACCTCAACTGCAACATGATTCGCTGCTGGGGCGGCAACGTCTACGAAGACGACGAATTTTTCGACCTCTGCGACGAATACGGAATTCTCGTCTGGCAGGACTTCGCCCTCGGCTGCTCCGTCTATCCGCAGGATTCGGGATTTGCGAAGAAAATGGAGGCGGAAGTCGCAAGCGTTGTGCGCAAACTGCGCTCGCGTACGTCGCTCGCGCTCTGGGCGGGCAACAACGAAAACGACCAAGCCTACTTCTGGCGCAAAGTCTCCCCCAAGCCAATCAACCCCGCGCACGACAGAATCAGCCGCGAAACAATCCCCAACACCATTTTCGAATACGACTGGACGCGCCCCTATCTGCCAAGCTCGCCCTACCTCTCGGAAAAGGTTTTCAATTCGCCCGAAAAATACGCCGCCCCCGAAGTCCATCTCTGGGGCCCGCGCGGATACTACAAAATTCCGTTCTACTCCGACTCGATTGCCCCGTTCGTAAGCGAAATCGGCTACCACGGCTGCCCCAACCGCAAAAGTCTCGAAAAAATGATGACAAAAAAATGCGTCTACCCGTGGAACAAAAAGGGCGAATTCAACAAAGAATGGCAGGCGAAAGCCACAATGCCCTTCCAAAACGGCACAAGCTGCAACACCCGCAACAACCTCATGGTCAATCAGGCAAAGCTCCTCTACGGCGAGTGTACGAAAGATTTGGACGACTTCATCTTGGCGTCGCAACTCGTGCAGGCGGAGGCAAAAAAGTATTTCATCGAGCTTTGGCGCACAAAGAAATTCGAGAACAAAACGGGCATTCTCTGGTGGAATCTCCGCGACGGCTGGCCGATTCTCTCCGATGCAATCGTAGACTACTACGGCTCGAAAAAGCTCGCGTACTCGTTCATCAAGCGCGTCCAAACCGATGTCTGCGCCATGATTGACGACGACTTCAAGCTCGCCGCCGCCAACGACACCCCCAAGCCCGCCAAGGGGCATGTCAAGGTAATCGACGCCGACTCCAAGAAAACCGTCTTTGATGGCGACTTCGAAGTGCCTGCAAACGCAAAGACCGACATCGCCCGACTGCCCGCGCAGGACGGGCAGGGCGTGCTGCTTATCGAATACACCGTAGACGGCAAGCCGCAGTTCAACCACTACATGTACGGCAAGCCGCCCTTCAAGCTTGCCGACTGCAAACGCTGGCTGAAAACAATCAACGCCAAATAACGCGCGGGGCGCAATCCCCCGTTTGCAAGCTCCGCTTCCGACAAGGGGGCGGAGTTTTTTATGTCCCGACAGCCGCTTGACTATTTATGCGCCGCTGTCTGCACGGCATTGGTTGCGGCATGGCGCAGCCCGTTATTATGACAATCCCGCCGCGCCGCAATTTACATTCCATCGCGCGAGCCGCACGCTACGCATGCGCCGCGTTGGGAGTCGCCCGCGGGCGTGTTTTATTTGCCAATTCGGCGGCAAAAAGGCAAAGGCGTGTGTATACAAAAAATCTCCGCCTCTACATTCGAAAGGCGGAGTGTGTAAGATAACGAGGAAGCCCTCGGAAATTTCGCGAGACTACTTTCTGACGCGCGAGAATTTCTTCTGGAATTTCTCAACGCGGCCTGCCGTGTCAACGAAACGCTTTTCGCCCGTGTATGCGGGGTGCGAATCAGCCGTGACGTCGCGGGAAATCATGAAGCATTCAACGCCGTCGATTGTTTCGACCTGCTTGCTCTTCATTGTCGAACGCGTAACGAAACGCGCGCCGGACGAAACGTCCACAAAGCAAACGGGGTGTACATCGGGATGGATTTTGTCTTTCATTATTTAATGCTCCGAAAAATTAGCCCTGCTTAGCCTTGAAGCGGGGGTTGGTTTTATTGATGATATAGACGCGTCCCTTTCTGCGGACTACTTTGCAGTCGGGGTGGCGGGTCTTCAAAGATTTGATTGATGATACGACTTTCATCTTTTCCTCGTTTCTAATTTAATGAAAAGTGCAAACTTTACTTCCCCCAACGTGTTCGTCAACACTTTTTTTTCATTTTTTGAAAACCGCCCTCCCCCG
>DHMA01000091.1:237-527 GCA_002405555.1 Opitutia bacterium UBA4654 | reverse complement strand
CGCCCCTCGAAACCCGCCGCGCAAAATCGCGCCAGCCCCGCCGCTTTCGTTTGACTTTTCCGCCGACTAATGAAAACATTTTCCCCAACCACAATAGCTCCGATAACTCTAAAATACGGGAGATTTTTCATATGAAGATGATTAAAGCGGTTATCAAACCCTTCAAACTCGACGAAGTAAAAGAAGCCCTCGCCGAAATCGGAATCGACGGAATGACCGTCTCGGAAGTTAAAGGCTTCGGCAGACAAAAAGGACACTCCGAAATCTACCGCGGCAGCGAATATACCGTG
>DHMA01000091.1:0-211 GCA_002405555.1 Opitutia bacterium UBA4654 | reverse complement strand
TATACCGTGGAACTCCTCCCCAAAATCGTCCTCGACATCTGCGTGCCCGCCGATATGGTAGACAAAACCGTCGAAACTATCCTCAAATCAGCCCACACAGGCAAAATCGGCGACGGCAAAATCTTCGTAATGCCCGTCGAACAAGCCTACCGCATCAGAACCGCCGAAAAAGGCCTCGCCGCAATTTAAGGCGCGAGCCGCGCCACTCGTC
>DHMA01000111.1 GCA_002405555.1 Opitutia bacterium UBA4654 | reverse complement strand
CAGTCCTCGGAAAATTTCCGCCTGATTTTTCTGAGGTACGGAGAGTCCGCCGAAAGCTTTGTTTCGTCTACTACAACGGAAAGCTTCGGGGCTTCGGCAGCCCCCGACTGCGGGACAAGCCGGAAATCGGCAAAAGACAGCCGCGCGGCGGCTTTCGAGACTTTCTCGAAACGGAGCGGCAGCCATTCGTCCAAGACGGGAAACCTTTTCATGTCGAGCCTGTACGAATACGTTTTCCACTCCGTGCCGACGTCGAATTTCGCCAGCTGGTGGCGGTAGACGGTGTTGCCGTTTGCGAGAGCAAGCAGGCGGATTTGAAGCGGGTGCGAGGCTTTTGCCGAAAACGAGATTTCGTAGACGCCGTCGCGCGAAACGCGGACTTCCGAAAGGTTCAGCCCGCCGAGGCGCGACTCCTCCGCCGAATACGAAAGCGAATTTGCGCAGTCGGAAAATTTTTCGATTTTCACGCCGAGTTTTTCGGGCGCGGAATCGCTGAACCCGAAATCCCGCAAGCCGTTTTTGAGGTCGGCGTTTTTAATCAGATTCTGCGACGCGAACGCCGCAAAGCCCGCAAGCATGCATACAGTAAAAAATGCGTATTTTTTCATGTGTGTCCCCTTTTTATTTGAGCACACAATAGCCCGACAAAGCCCGCATTGCAAGAATATTCGCCCCGCCGCGGCCGCGCGAGAACTTCCGCGGAGACGGGGCATGCGGAATTTGCGCATTCGAAAAATCGTCTTGAACAACGCGCGGATTTCTGTTTTTTTGATTTTTTCAACGCAACACGAACACTATCTAATATATGGGAAAAATAACGTCGCTATTCGCCGCGCTTCTCGCGGCGTCGGGGCTTTTTGCCGAAACCGCGGAAATCCGCGCGCATTCGCAAAACGGCGCAGTCGAATCGAAAACCGTCCAGCTCGAAAAAATCGGGGCGGACAAATTCCGCCTTGTAATTCCGAAGTCGGACATTGGCAAAGACACGAAATTCATAGACATAGTCGCCGAATTCGCAAAGGCGGACAAGGGCGACGACGGCTACTGGATTATGCCGCGCGGCACTTACGGCAACTTCGACAAGGACAACGGCGTCTACCGCCGCGGCCGCCAGCTCATGCCCATTTTCGGAATGAAACGCGGCGACAAAATGTTCTGGGGGCACATGAAAACATACCGCTTCGACTACGAAGTCGTGGTGGAAGCAAAAAATGGCAAATACGAAATCTTCCCGCGAATCACCCTCGACACCGTCCGCAAATTCTTCGAGCCGTACGACGACGTAGTCGTAGAGTTCAACATGCTTTCGGGCAAAGACGCCGACTACAACGGAATGGCGAAAGCCTACCAAAAATACCAGCTCGACCGCGGCGCGGTTCGCACAATCAAAGACCGCGCAAAAGACTTTCCGGAGCTTGAATATCTGTGCGAATCAATCGTAATCAGAATCCAGACCCACTGCGCAAAACCCATTTCGGAAAAACGCATTGACTTTACAAAAGAAACCGAGCTTCCCGTAATCGCGCACATGCCATTCGGCGTCTCGGAGGAGTTCGTAAAGGCGATTAAGGATTCCGGCGTGGACAAGGCTACAATAGTCTCGGCGGGCTGGAACTACGGCGGCTACGACGGCAGAACGCCCTCGCACTTCCCCGTCGAAATCACGGTCGGCGGCGAGGACGGGCTGAAAAGGCTCTGCCAAAAAGTGCGCGAAATGGGCTACCAGTTCACGCTCCACGCTACAAACACCGACGGCTACACGGTCTCGCCGATGTGGAGTCCCGACTGGGTCGGCAAACGCGCCGACGGCTCTTTCGACGTCGGCGGACTCTGGGCGGGCGGCAACTGCTACAATGTCTGCCAAAACTGCTCGTGGCACAAATGGGTTCCCGCAGAACTGGAAAAAATGCGCGACCTCGGCGCAAAAGGCCCGCACTACATCGACGTGTATTCGGCAACCTACCCCAACCGATGCGCCGACCCGAAACACCCCGCCACACCCGAACAAATGGCGGAATACCAAAATAAAATCCTCGCCGAGAGCAAACGGCTCTTCGGCGGCGCGGCAAGCGAATCGGGCTACGACCACGTTGCGGGAAACCTCGACTACATCAACTATATCGAGCGCGACATAAAACTGCTCTGGGAGGGCATGCAAAACAAGCTCGTGGCGGGCGTGTATCCGCTCTGGGAACTTGTCTACCACGGAATCATTCTCTACAATTCCGACCGCGCAACGCAGAACCACACGCGCGGCAAATGCACATACAAGATAGAAAAGAGCGGCGACCCGCGCTGGATGGAGGGCGACGGAATCGTGGACCCGAAAGTGTCGCTTAAAATCGTCGAATTCGGCGGACGCCCGATTTTCTATACATACAAATTCGCCGACGTGCCGCGAATCAAACGCGCATGGGACGAATTCAAACCCGTGCGCCATCTGCAAAAGGAGATGATGGTGCGCCACGACACCGTAGCCGACAACGTTTTCGTCACGGAATTCGGCGACGGCAGCAAAATAGTGAGCAACTATAACGAAAAGCCCTTCGTCTACAAGGGAACGGAAATCAAGCCCGTAAACTACATACTAATCCCGCCGGCAAAATGGCGCGGCGGAACACACTCCGAGGCGGCATCTTTGCCGCCCTTTTTTTGCGACACACGCCATTCCGCGCGGACCGTTTTTTGGGCGTTCCCGATGCGGGGAAATAATGCTCGCTATTGGTACGATTATATGCATTATATTGCGGAATGAAGAAGATTACCGCTTTATTTATGGCGGCGACCGGCATTGCCTGCGCCCAAACATACAACTACGACGCTACAAACGAAACTCTCGTTATAAAAGGGAAAGGCAACTCCGTTGCCGACCGCATTACCCTCGAAGGCCCAACAACCCCGGGGAGCACCGTCCCGGGCTCTTCCGAAATTTTCGGCGACACAAAAACCATTATCCTTGAAGACGTTTGGACGAGTCCCGACTCAACCAGAATAAAATACGTCGAGCCGACTTCCCCCGGCAACAACACTACCGTCAAACTCGTAAACTCGCGTTTGGGCGCGTCGGGCGACTTCGACATGGGCGGCAGCGGGCAGACGCTTATCCTCGACGCGCGGTCGGAGCTTAACCTCTACGGCAACCGCCTTACGAACACGACGCGTATCGAAAACGAAGGCTACATAGAAACCACAAACGGCACGATATCGGAAAGTTCGTACCTGTGGGACAACAAGACGGGCACGGGCAGTTCGGGCGTCCTCGGAGGTCGCGGATATTACAATTTCGGCAACGTTACGTCAATCGATACGGATAAGGATTTCGGGCTTATAAAATCGCGCGGGCAGATTACAGACCTCGAAATTTCGGGCGAATATTTTGTAGGCGGCAACTCTGGCAAAACAAACGGCGACGATTCGTTCTTCGCGGGCGTCAACGCGGCGGAAGCCCCGGGCGGGCAGGCGATGAAGATTTCGGGCAAGCTCACGGTCGAGGCTAAACAGGGCAGCGGAATCGGCGTGCTCGTCAACCAGCTCGGCAGCGACGACACTTCGCTTGAAAACAACTATTCGGGCGAAATAACCGTCAAGGCAAAGAACGCTTTCGGCGTAAAAGTAGGCGGAAACGCGGCGAAAGACGCGTCTGCGGCGGGCGATATCTACCAGATTTCAATCGGCACGCTCAACGTGGAAAGCACGGCGTCGGGCGGCGACACGGGCGAGGCTACGGGCATTTACGCAAAGAGCGTAAAGCGCGGTCTTACGGCAAGCTCGATTACCGTAAAGGGCTACACCGACGCCGCGGGCATTCAGCTCACCGAAGGCGGCAGGAATTTGTCGATTGCCGACATGAAAGTAGGCGCGGACGAAAGCGGCACCGCAACGGGCATTCTGGCGGCGGAAAGCGCGGGCGCGGGAGCGTCTTCGATGGGCGACCTCGAAAACATAGACGTGGGCAATTTGGAGGTTTCTGGCGGCTCGGACGCGGCGGGCATCAAGGGCAAGTCGGTTTCGGGAACGGTCGGCAACATTACGGTTTCTTCGGAAAACGGAACTGCCGACGGCATTTACGCCGACAGCATGGACATCTCGGTCGGCGGTAAAATCTCTTCCGAAAGCGCAAACGGCAACGCCTACGGGCTTAGGGCGGAAAACGACCTAAACCTGACGCTTCTCGACGGCGCGGAAATTTCGGCGTCGGCGGAAAACGGCGAATCGTACGCGGTGCGTTCCGAAAACGCCGACGCAAGCCTGACTTTTGCGGGAAGCGCCACAATCAACGGCAATGTCAAGGCGAAGAACGTCTCGCTCTCGAACGGCGGCTCGGCTACGATTAACGGCGACGTCGAGGGCGAAAGCCTTGCGGCGGGCGCGGAAATCGGGACGGTTTCGGGCAAGATGAAATTCGATTCCGTCGCCGACCTGAACATCACATCGAAAGTCGGCGAACTTGAAATCGGCGCGGCGTCGGGGAGTATCACGGTCAACACCGTCGAGACCTCCGCGAACATTTCGAACGCGGCTTCTGCCACTATCGAAAACGCAATCGGCAACGTCTCGTTCACTTCGGTTGGTTCGGCAACGGTAAACAACGCTACGGGCGAAATAACGGCGACG
>DHMA01000072.1 GCA_002405555.1 Opitutia bacterium UBA4654 | reverse complement strand
CTTGCCCGCGCCGTTTGCGCCGAGCACCGCGCAGTTCGCGCCTATTTGCGCGGAGACGGAATCGAGCGCGGTTGCGCCGCCCGCGTGGCGCACGCTTATGTTTTTGAGTTCAATCACAGTATCGCGATTCTTTCGATTATTTGCGGAATGTCGAGCATTCTTGCCGTGATGCACGCGGCGGAAAACGCGGCGGCGGCGGCGAGTTCCGCAATCCGAATCCGCTCCGTCCGCGCGGGAATTTCGGCGAAGCCCCTGTTTTGCATGGCGGCGAAAATGCCGTCGGCTCTGTCCGCGCTCCGCAGCAGGAGCGAAACTAACATGTGCGGAAAATGTCGCATTCTGATTTTCGGGTGCGACGGCGACCTCAGCGCGTACGCCCTGCACATTCTCGACGCCTCATCGGAGAGAGTTCCGAGGTATCTTGCCGTGAGCAGAAGTTGGAGCGCGACCGCTTTCGGAACTTTCAGTTTCGCCAGCGCCTCCGCCGTTTCGTGGGGCGTTGTGCATTTTGCGAAAACGACCGCCGCCGCCGCGCAGAGGTAGGCTTTCAAAACAAGAGTTGCAAGCGACACCGCCCCGAATGGCACGCCGATTCCGAAAACCGAAAACGCCGCTTCCCTGTCGATGAACGGGTTTGCCGCGCCCGCCGCCGCGGCGATGAGCAGCGCGGGCGTCGTTTTTTTCAGCATTTCGCGCAAGCCTATTCCCGCCGCCGCGCCGCCGATTACGGGCACGGCAAGAAAGGGCAGAAGCGCGGCGAAATAGTACTTGCCGAACGACACCGCGCAGACGGTGTACACCGCAAGCGCGGCGAGTTTTACGCACGGGTTTGCCCCGCGCAGAAAGTCGGGCGCGGATTCGCGCGTGTTTGCGCCTCTGTCTATGCCGCCTTGCATTTCCGCCGGAAGAGTTTTAGCCCGAACGCGGCGGCGCAGATTGCGGCAACCGTTATGATTCCGCCCGCGACTCCCGAAGCCGAGCGTCCCGCCGCGCTTTCGTCGCCCGACAGCGAGTAGTCGGGGAAGAACGCGGTTTTTTCGGCGATGGCCGCGCTCGCCGAGTGTTGCGGCGTTGCGGGCGCGGACACTTCGCCGCCCGCGGAGCGTTCGAGAGACCATTCAAGTCCGTCGGGCTTGTCTGAGGCGAGGAGCGAAAATCCCGCGCAGGTTGCGAATGTCGCAAGCGCGAGGAATTCGCACAACGCGCCTTTCGACGGAAGCGTTTTTTTGTCCG
Source organism: Opitutia bacterium UBA4654 (assembly GCA_002405555.1). GTDB lineage: Bacteria > Verrucomicrobiota > Verrucomicrobiia > Opitutales > Intestinicryptomonadaceae > Merdousia. The sequence goes on along the minus strand of DHMA01000072.1, from coordinate 1,798 downwards.
CCGCCGCGTTGAGAAGCTCTGGTCTTGCGTCTTTTAGCAGCGACACCGCAAACGCCGTGATAACGCCCTCCGCAAGTCCGATTGCGATATGCACCGAAACCATGAGCGCGGCGAACGTGCCGAACGAAAGTTCCGACACTCCCGAACACAGCGTCTCCGCGCTCACGCCCAACGCGCCGAGCACAGCCGAGACCGCGCACGCGGCGACTGCCGCCGCCGTCGTTCCCGCCCGCCGCGCAATCGGCAGGAACACGAGCGGGTATACCGCAAGGCACGGAATGAACGCCATGTTGAAAATGTTGCAGCCCAGCGCGAGAATCCCGCCGTCGGCGAAGAACAGCGCCTGAATCACCAGTACGCACGAGAGCGCGAGGAACGCGGGGTACGCGCCGAGCACCGCCGCAAGCAGAATGCCGCCCGAAATGTGCCCGCTCGACCCCGTCATGGGAATCGCGAAATTCATCATCTGCGCCGCGAACACGAACGCCCCCATTACGCCCGCGAACGGAATGCTCCGCGCGTCGAGGCAGTCGGAGGTTTTTTTTGCGCAGAACGCGAGAACCGCGAGCATTGCCGCCGACATCGCAAGTCCGACTTTTGCCGAAACGAGGGCGTCGGCCATGTGCATTGCAAGAATCGTAAACATAAACTATGTCCTTTCCTATCTGTTTTTCTTGTCTATTAGATGGGCAGTGTACGCCGCGCCGAAGCCGTTGTCTATGTTGACAACGCTCACGCCGTTCGCGCACGAATTGAGCATTGAAAGCAGGGCGGACAGCCCGCCGAAATTCGCGCCGTAGCCCACGCTTGTGGGCACCGCGATTACGGGAACTTCAACAAGCCCCGCCACGACCGACGCGAGCGCGCCTTCCATTCCCGCGATTGCGATTACGACTCCCGCCGTTCTGATTTCGTCGATTTGCGAGAGCAGCCTGTGGATTCCCGCGACGCCGCAGTCGAAGTATGTTTTTGTGCGGCTGCCGAGGAAGTTTGCGGTAAATTCAGCCTCCCGCGCAACGCCCATGTCGGACGTTCCCGCCGTGATTACCGCTATGTGCGACTTCCCCGTAGCGGGGCAGTTTTCGCCTATCCGCATGATTTTTCCGAGGGGGTCGTAAACGCAGCCGTCGAACTTCGATTGCAGGAACGCCGCCTTGCGCTCGTCGAGCCGCGTAATCAACGCGCCGCGCTGGCGTTCGAGAATCGCGCGGCAGGCGTCGGCGCACTGTTCGGCGGTTTTCGGCTGGCCGAAAATTATTTCGCCCGCGCCCGTGCGCGACTTTCTGTCGGCGTCGATTTTCGTGTGCCCCAAGTCGGAAAAAAACAGCGAGCGCACCCGCCTTTCGGCGTCGCCCGCCGACAGCTTTCCGAGCCTGAAATTTTCGAGAATGTTTTTTAAATCCGTCATTGCGAAACCTTGTTCATTGAGCCTCTTTTGTAGCCGCCCAAATCGAGCGAGCAGCGTTTGAATCCGAGCCCGTACGCCTTTTGCGCGACGGCTTCTGCGTTGCGGACGATTTTTTCGAAAGCGTCGGGCGGGCATTCAAGCCGCACGCTTCCGCCCTCTACGCGGGCGCGTACGTTGTCGGTGAAATTTGCCCGCATGAACGTTTCGAACGCGTCGATTTTCGCAAGCGTTGCGGTCTCGATTTTCCTCCCGTGTTCGAGGCGCGTTAGCAGGCACGCAAAGGCGGGCTTTTCGGCGACTTTCAAGCGCATCTCGCGGGCGAGCGAGCGCAGGTCGTTCTTCCCGATTCCGCATTCCAGAAGCGGGCTTGCAATTTCAAGCTCTTTGAGC
>DHMA01000035.1 GCA_002405555.1 Opitutia bacterium UBA4654 | reverse complement strand
ACTGGGCATTGTAAGAGATTTTTCCTCTTCTTTGCCCTCCTTTTTTTTATTCATTTCACAATCTTTGACGAAGAGCGTTTTTTTGCGTTCGGATTGCGCGTTTTGCGTTTGCGAACGCGCGTCTGCTACTGCGATTTTACGCGGCTCAGGCGTTCGGCAGTTTGGAGAGCCATTCGGAGACGGCGGGGCGGAGGCTGTCGGGCATGGCGGGCGCGGTGTTGCTGAGGAATTCAAGTTTTTCGACCACTTTCCCAGCGATTTCCGTTGCCGCCTTGCGGTAGTCGCGGTCGCATGACGCGTAGATTTTTGCCGCGTCCAAGACAAGCGTTTCCGTGCGCGGGTAGTATGATGTCATCAAGTTCCACGGGTTCTCGCCGCTGTCGCCGCCTGAGCGGAAATCAGTCCGCAGAAGAACGGACGGAATATCGGCGAATTTCGCGAACATGAATTCCACGACAGTCCCGCTGTCAAGCTCGCAGCCGTCGTAATTGAACAAAGCCAAGTCGCACGAGAGCAACGCGGAGATGTCGGCGTCGCGGATTTCCTTAGGCGAGCTGCCGCGGTGTTCGATATTTTGCGGCAGAAGGCACTCGAACTTTCCGCCCGAAACGCGCCCTATTTCATCGGCGAGCATTGCGTTTCCCGCCAAGTCTTTATGCGTGAAAAGAGAGCCTGCAAAGTACACTTTCATCTCAGTTTGTCTCCGATTTTTTCATTGCCTGAATTGTCCGAACCCTCGGCAGGAAGTATGCCACGATTCCCAGAAGCGGGAAGAACGAGCAGAGGTTGTAGACGAACTGAATGTCCGTGGCATCGGCGATTTTCCCAAGCACCGCCGACGACACCCCCGCGATTCCGAACGCGAACCCGAAGAAAATTCCCGACACAAGACCCACTTTCATCGGCAGAAGCTCCTGCGCGTACACGAGAATCGCCGAGAACGCCGACGACATTATAAGCCCGATTATCACGCTCAGCGCGACCGTCCATTCGAAGTTTGCGTACGGCATTGCCAGCGCAAACGGCGCGGAGCCCAAAATAGACCACCAAATCACGAGCCTCCGCCCGTATTTGTCGCCAACAGGCCCGCCGACGAGCGTCCCCAACGCCGCCGAGAGCAGGAACACGAAAAGCATTACCTGCGATGTCTCGATGCTCACGCCGAATTTCGACATCAGATAAAACGTGTAGTAGTTCGAAAAGCTGACCGTATAGAAATTTTTGGAGAACACCAGAAACATGAGAATCGCCATGACGAACCAGACGGTTCTGCGCGGGAGCGCGCCCGATTCCGCCGAGTTCGAGACGGGCAGCGAAGTTTCGCGGGCGGCTATTCTGCGCGAGTACCAGCGGCATGCGGGAATGAGGGAGACCATCGCCAAGACGGCGAGAACCGCGAATTTCGCCACGCACGTCTGTTCGCGCACGAACAGCGCGGCGAGAAGCGGTCCGAGCGCGAAGCCCGTGGAGCCGCCGACCTGAAAAATCGACTGCGCCAAGCCGCGCTTTCCGCCCGACGCAAGCGACGTTATCCGCGACGCTTCGGGGTGCATTATCGACGACCCTATCCCCGACACGAACACCGCGCCCATGACCGAATATAGCCCGCCCGAAAACGCAATCAGAATCAGCCCGCACATCGTGCAGCAAAGCCCGACGGGGAGAAACCAGCCCGCGGGTTTTTTGTCGAAAACGTAGCCGAAAAGCGGCTGCATAATCGACGACGAAATTTGGTATGTGAGCGCAATCAGCCCGATTTCGCCGTAGGTCAAATTCAGGTTTGATTTCAGCAGCGGGTATATCGCAGAAATGATGGACTGCATTGCGTCGTTAAGCCCGTGCGCCGCCGCGAGCGCAACGAGTATGCCGAACATGAAGCCCTTTTTATCCGTCTTAGCCATTCTCGAATAATCCGCCGCGCCCCGTAAAAATCAAGCCAATATTGGCGACCCGCCGCGCCCGCGGGAAAGCGCGAAGCCCGACGCCGCGCAAACCGCGCCGAGAGTGTCGGCAAGCATGTCCTTTTGGGCGTCCCAAATGTCGCCCTGCGAACCGAGGAACGCCGCGCCGACATCGCCGCCGTCGATTTCCGCGTACGCCCATTCCACAAGCTCCCACAAATTCGCCATCGCCATAATCGCAATCACCGAAAATACCGCCGCCGATTTCGCCGAATTTACAATCCCCTTTCCGAGCAAATACTCCGCGACGGCGAGCGCGTTAAGCCCGACGGCGAAATGCGCAAGACGGTCGAAATGGTTTCGCTCCGCGCCGACAAGTTCGGTAAAAAATCCGAACGGCACAAGCTCGAACGAATAGTGCGCGCCTACAATCTGCAAAGCTTCCCAGAAGCAGAACACGGCGTACGCGGCGGTCGAAAATTCGAAGCGGCGCGACAGCCACGCAAACGCGGCAAACGGCACAAGCGCAGTCGCGCTTTCAACATACCACACGCCCCTGCTGTGCGGGTTCACCGCCGACCACACAAAAAGGGCAAGAAGAGCCAGCGTTAAAAAAACGCATGTTTTGTTTTTTAGAATCGCCGTTTTCACGGAATTGATTGAACACGAAAATGCGCCCGTTTGCGAGCGTTTTTTCGCGGCGAAGTCGGGCGCGGGGAAAAAACCGCCCATGAATGGGGGCGGAGCGGCATGAATGCGGAAGAAACCGAGCCGCCGCGCTACGCAAGCCCGCGCAGTTTTTCCTCCAACTCCGACACGGGAAGCGCGCCCGCGCGGGGGGAGATTCTGAACGCGTCGTTCGCGCGGTTGCGCTCGGTATTGACGCGGGCGAACTCGATGTCGTAGCCGCAAGAGTCTATCGCCCGCGCGATTTTATAGAGCAGCCCCACCCTGTCGCGCGCGCGGATTTCGAGCGACAGCCTGCCGAACTCGCGCTTGACGAAAACGTCGGCAACGGCGGAGTCGCCCGCGCGGGGGTCGGCGCGGAACATGGCGTCTATGCGCCTGTCGAAAGAGTCGCCGCCCGCAAGCGCGCCGCACACCGCCGACTCGAACCGCGCCTTCATTTTCGGGTTCGCCGCGACGCCGTCGGCGATTCCGCGCACGTAGAACGCGTCGAGGGTTATGCCGTCGGCGCGCGTAAAAATCTTCGAGCCTAAAATGTCCATGCCCGTGATTGTCATGACGCCCGCGAGAATCGCGAACAGCCCGCTGCGGTCGGTCGAAACCACATACAGCCTGCTTATCGAGTCGTTCGGTTCGTCGCGCCACTCGATTACGGGAGTGTCGGAGTTTCCGCTTTCGATTTTCGCTCGAAGCTCGCGTATCATCGCCGCGTGCATAAGCAGGTCGGTTCTGCCGTGGAAGAGGAAATAGTTGCGCGGAAGCATTTCGAGCTGTTCGAAGATGATTGCCTCCAAGCCGCGCGAGCGCGGGTCCGCCAGCGACTCCTCCAACGCCCGCGCCTTGCGCCGTTCGAGCGCGGCGGTCGATTGGCGGCGGCGGAAAAATTCGATAGTGCCCGCGTAGAGCGCGGAGTGCAAGCTCTGTTTGTACGAGTTCCAGAAGCCGTCGGCGGTGCCCATGGCGTCGCAAAAAGTGAGCACATACAGGTATTTCAGCAGTTCCTCGTTTTTTACGATTGCCGCAAATTTCGCAATCGACGCCTCGTCCTCCACGTCGTTCGACTGCCAGAACCGCGCCATCTGCAAATGGTTGCGGATAACAAAAAGTATGTTTTCGACGTCCGAATCGGGCACGCCCAAACGCCGCAAAACGCGCTCGCCAATCTCGGCTCCCACCTCCGCGTGCCCGCGTATTCCGTCACCCTTGCCGATGTCGTGCAGGAAGAGCATAAGGTACAGAAGTATCGGCGACGGCGAGCTTACGAGAACCTTGTGGTATTCCCAATACACGCCGTCGGACTCGCGCGCGCGGAAGATTTTGTCGAGCTGCGCGATAGTGTTTAGAATGTGCACGTCTATCGTAAAGCGGTGGTAGAACTCGTGCTGAACCATGCAGGTGATGTCCTTGAATTCGGGGACGAACGCCCCCAAGACGCCCCAATAGTGCATGAGTTCGAGCGTCGGGAACACCGCGCCGCGACGCTGGAAAATGGAGAGGAACGCCGCGTTTGTGGCTGGATCGGAGCGCACGGAGGCGTCGAGCAGCCCGCGCGAGTCTTTCATCAAAACTTCGAGCCTGTCGGACGGCACCGCGCCGTACTCCTGAAAAATCGCGAACACCCGCACGAGCCGCGACGGGTCGCGCCGAAATACCGACGGCGACTGCGCGTCGGCAACGCCCCTGTAAATGGAAAATCCGTCGACCGAAAACTTCCTGTTGCGCGGCATGCGCGTGCCCATGTGGCGCATGTTTTCCTCGACGTCTCCGGGGAGGACAAGCCCCATGCGCTTGCGGGCGGTCTTCGAAACGGAGTCTATCGCGCGGAACGAATTGTAGACGTCGCGCATGAACGCCTCGACGCGCTCGAACTCGCCGCCCTTCGTGTAGCCGAGACGCGCGGCGATTTTCGGCTGCGTTTCGAGGTCGAGCAAGTCGTTCTCCCTGTCGAAATAGTAGTGCATGTCGTTGCGCACGCGCAGGAGGAAATCGTAGGCGCGTCTGACGGCGCGGTACTCGCGCGGCGAGATTATCGCGCGGCGGGCAAGCTCGCGCAGGTCGGACGAGCCGAAGTTCAGGCGCGTTTTCCAGACCATGGTCTGGGCGTCGCGAAGTCCGCCGATTCCGTTTTTGAGATTCGGCTCTTGGAGGTAGGGAGTCCAGCCGCACTTTTCGTGGCGGTCGCGTTTGAGACGCATAAGCCCGTCGAAGTGCTCGTTTTTCCGCGCCGAGCAGAGCGACTCGAACTTCGCCGCAAACTTCGAATACAGCGCGATTGAGCCGCACACAAGCCGCGCGTCGAGCATCGAGTTTCGCAGAATGATGTCGCTCTTTGCGTCTTCGAGAGCCTCGCGGTATGTGCGCGACGAATGCCCAAGCTTCAAGCCAGCGTCCCAAAGCGGATACGCCACCGAATCAACGACGGCTGTTTTGAAGGCTTCGGTGGCGGAGGTGTCGTAGAGAAAAAGAATGTCGATGTCGCTTCGCGGGCAAAGCTCGGAACGCCCGTATCCGCCGAGGGCTACAATACAGAAATCGCGGCGCGCGCCGCGCATGCGACCTACAAACGCCGAATGCAGACGCTCCAAAATTCCGTCAACGGCGATTGCGTTCGCCGCGCACACGGTTTTTCCGCCCGCCCCCGCTTCGTGGCGCGCGCGGATTACCGAGCGCGTCCTGGCGAGACAGTCCGCCAGAGCTTCGCGGACGGGGCGTCCGTCGGCGAAAGATTCCGCGCAGATTCCGCGGACATCGGCGAACAGTTTTTCCGATTTCAACATTCCGAAACTGTAATTTAGGCGAATCGCCGACTTCAACAAAATAAAAAAGAAAGTTTGTCTTTCGGAAATGGGCGTTCATAATCGGCGGCGATTTTAATAAACAATATGGAAGACGACATCATTTCAAAACCCGAAAAACAATCGCAACTCACCCCCGCAATCGCGCTGTTGGGGCTGGGCTTGGGAATAGTCGCGCTCGCGCTCGGCATAATCTCGATGGTGAAAGTAGGCGACACCGCAGCCGACATGAACGACAAAATCGAAAAGGCGGCAGCACTCTCGCTCGAAACCAAGAAAATCAGCGACAGAATAGACTCGCTCGCGCTCCAAATCGAAACGATTAAGGAGGACGAAAAAACGAAGTCGAACAACCTCGTTTCGCAAATCGCCGCCGAGCTTAGAAAACTTTCCGCGGCGATTGAAAACACGCGAGCCATTGCGGTGGAAAACCGAAACGCCATTGAGGAAGTCGCAAAACGCGCCGCCGCCCCGCGCAGACAGCAGGCGGAACAAAAGCCGCAGGCGGCGGCCGAAGCAACCGCGCAGCAGGCGGAACAGCCCGCGCAAGCCGCGGCGGAAAACAACGCGGCAGACGGCAAGAAATACAAAATCCAAAGCGGCGACACGTTCGCAAAGCTCGCAAAAAAATTCGGCGTCTCGGTGGACGCGATAATTTCGGCGAATCCCGACGCCAACCCGTCGAGGCTGAAAGTCGGGCAGGAAATCACGCTTCCCTAACACTTCGGCGCGTTCCTTCGGGAGCGCGTTTTTTATAGGGCAAAATAAATTCGGCGGAATCATGGACGTAAAAAACTGGAAATTCGAGGGCGAAAAAACCGTCGCCGACTGCAAAGTTTTCAAGGTAAAGGCGCAGACTTTCGCGCACCCCGACGGACGCCGCGCCGTCTTCTTCATAAACGAATCGCAGGACTGGGTTCAGGTCGCCCCGCTCGTCCGCGACGGCGGGAGAATCCTCACAGTGCTCGTAAAGCAGTTCAGGTTCGGAACGCGCAGAATGTCGTGGGAATTCCCCGGGGGAATCGTGGAGGTCGGCGAAGCCCCAGCCGCCGCCGCCGCCCGCGAACTCGCAGAGGAAACGGGCTACACGGGCGACGCCGCAAAAATCCTCGCCTCATACTCGCCGAACCCCGCGATACAAAACAACCTTGCGCACTTTGCGGTAATCGAGAACTGCAAAAAAACCTCCGCCCTGCATTGGGACGAAAACGAGGAAATCGAAACAAAACTCGTCCCCGTAGACGAGCTTGACGCAATGGTCGAGCGCGGCGAAATCTACCACGCAATCGCGATAGACTCCATCTATTTTCTGCAAAAATACCTAAACAAAACGGCGAAATAACCGATTCTATAAAAATGCCGCTCCACGAAGACAGCCCCGAATTAAGCGATTTCAGGCAGATGCCCTACACCCCAACGCTCTCGAAAAAGCGCGGCACGCGGGGCGTGCCCGAAGCGTCGGCGAGCCTTGCGGAGCGGTTT
>DHMA01000231.1 GCA_002405555.1 Opitutia bacterium UBA4654 | reverse complement strand
AGTTCGTCGTTTTTATAGTAGAAGCACGGGCGTATGCCGTTTGCGTCGCGCAAAACGAAAGCGTCGCCGTTGCCGATTGCCCCCGCGATTGTGTAGCCGCCGTCCCACGTCTTTGCGGCGTTGCTTACGATTCTCAGCGGGTTGAGGCGTTCGTTCATCATGCGCAGAATGTCTTCGCCCGCGATTCCCTCGTCGCGGAGTTCGCGGTAGATTTCGGCGTGTTCGATGTCGAGCTGGAAGCAGATTTCCTCCAAGATAGCCTGAGTGTCCGTGCTGAAAACGGGGTGGATTCCGCGTTCGATAAGGTCGTTGTTAAGCTCTTCGGTGTTCGTGATGTTGAAGTTGCCAACGAGCATGAGGTTGCGCGCCGGCCACGTGCTTTTGCGGAAGAACGGGTGGCAGCTGCTTTTGTGGTACGAGCCGCTTGTTCCGTAGCGGAGGTGTCCGATGAGCAGTTCCGCGGCGTAGTCGAAATTCGCCTTGACGGTGTCGATAAATTCGGGGTGGATTATCCCTTTCTTGATGTTTTCGGCGTATTTCTCGAACTGGTCGGTAAAGATTTCGGAAAGGCCGTTGGGCTTTGCGTTTCTTTCGCGGTAGATGTAGTTCTGACCGGGTTCTACGCCGATTTTCACCGCGCCGATGCCCGCGCCGTCCTGCCCGCGGTTGTGCTGTTTTTCCATGAGCAGAAACAGCTTGTGGAATCCGTAAATCGGGTCGTCGTATTTGTCTTTATAGTATTTTAGGGGCTTCAAAAGCCTGATTAAAGCAATGCCGCATTCGTGTTTGATAGAATCGCTCATAAAGATTGGTTATCGATTATCTTTCCTATTTTCGCCAAGTGTTCGGGCTTGGCAAGTCTATATGAAAATTTTTTGCGGAATTTTTTGCCCGCAAAAAAACGCGGGGCGTTGTTGCGCTCCGCGTTTGGCTTTGTGTTTCTTTGCTTAGTTGCCTTTTACGGCGTCCCAAAGGGCGTTGAATTTGGCGTTGTCCTCGCCCAAGTCGCGGATAAGTTCGCCGCGTTTGTAGAGGTCGTCGGGAAGGAACATTCCGGGGTGGTTTTTGTTTTCCTCGGAGACGTATTTGCGGGCTTCGGGAATGGGCGCGCTATAACAGGTGAATTCCATGTTCTTGGCGGCGTTCTTGGGGTCGCACACAAAGTTGATGAACTTGTAGGCAAGCTCCTTGTTCTTTGCCGTCGCGGGGATAACCCAGTCGTCGCAGCTCATGGAAATGCCTTCCTTCGGGCACATGTAGGTGAGGTTCGGGGCTTCGGCGAACACTTGGAAAAGGTCGCCGCTGTATCCCTGCACGACGAGAAATTCGCCCGACTGGATTCCGACTTTATACAGCTCGTTGTCGAATTTCGCGAGGTTCTTTTTCCATTTGAGCAGAACTTCCTTCGCCTTTGCGAGGTCGGCGTCGTTGGTGTCGTTCATGCTTTTGCCGAGGAAGAAGAGGGCGGCGCCGATTGTTTCGCGGTGGTCGTTGAGCAGCGTCATTTTGCCCGCGAATTTTTCGTTCGAGAACACGTCCCAAGTTTCGGGAAGCGTGCCGCATTTTTCCTTGTTGTAGGCGACGCATGTGAAGCCGAGCATGTAGGGCACGCTGTACTCCATCTTTTTGTCCAACGCCAAGTCGGAAAGGTACTTGGGGTTGATGTACTTCAAATTGGGAAGCTTGGAATGGTCGAGCTTTTCGAGCATGTTCTGGTCGAACATAACTTTCGCCATGTAGGTGGTAGGCAGGATTACGTCGTAGCCCGTGCCGCCCGCTTTGAGTTTCGAATACATAAATTCGTTCGAGTCGAAAATGTCGATGACGACTTTACAGTCGTTCTGCTTTTCGAACTCCCGAACCAAGTCCATGTCTATATAGTCCGACCACATATAGACGTTGAGCGCGGGCTTTGCGGGCCCGCAGCCCGATATTAACGCGCACGCGATTGTTGCAATCGCAACCGCAGATGCTGTTATGTATTTCTTCATTTCCTTTTATTTTTTTCCTCTATTTGTTCTTTGTTTAGGGGTTAAAAAAGGGTCGAAAAATTGTCCTAAAATTTCTTTTTTGTAAAGAACTGTCCGAGTATCGCCACCGTGAACGTCAGCGCCATGAACACGACCGACAGCGCGTTGATTATAGCGGGCGCGCCGTGTTTCATCATGCTGTACACCTTGACGGGAAGCGTCGTGCTCCCCGGGCCGCCGACGAAAAACGTCACCACGAAGTCGTCCATCGAAAGCGTGAACGCCATCATTGCGCCCGCCGCAATTCCCGGACCAAGCAGGGGCAGGAGGATTTTCACGAATATTCTGAAATTCCCCGCGCCCAGGTCCTGCGCGGCTTGGATAATGTTGAAGTCGAAATCCTGCAATCTTGCCAGCACCGTGAACGTAACAAAGCTTACGCAGAACGTTATGTGCGCGAGTATCACCGTGAACATTCCGAGCTGGATTTTCAGGCTCACGAACATCAGCAAAAGGCTTATGCCCATCAGGACGTCGGGCACAATCAGCGGCGCGTAGACTATCCCGTAGTGGATTGTCTGCATGCGCGAGTTTTTGTATTTGTTGAGCACCCACGCCGCGCACGTTCCGATTGCCGTTGAAAACAGCGTCGCTATGCATGCGATTACGAGCGTGTTGAGCGTTGCGTTGATTACCGCCGAGTCCCGAAACAACGCCTCGTACCATTTCAGAGAGAAGCCCAGCCATTTGCCGCCGTAGCGCGACGCGTTGAACGACTGCGCCACGAGCATTACAATCGGCAAATACATGAACGCCATCACGAACAGCGTGACGAGCAGCGATGTGTAGCGCGTCCTCATTTTGTGGAGTCTCCCGCGGAGCGTCTTGTTGAGATAATGCTCTTTATAAGCCGCTTCTGTTTAACAAGGAACAGCAAGACGGGTATTGTTATGATGATTGAAAGGAACGCCGCCAACGCCGCCGCTTCGGGCAGGTTGCGGTATGCCGACGCCTTGATTGCTATTTTGTTGCCGAGCATTTCGCCGTCTACGCCGCCGACGAGGTCGGGAATCGCGTACGAGCCGAGCGCGGGAATTAGCACCACGAGAATCGCCGTGAAAATTCCGCGTTTGATTCCGGGAATGAAAATCTGCCTGAACGCCTTGAACCTCGACGCGCCCAAGTCGCGCGCGGCTTCGAGCAGGGAGAAGTCGAACTTTTCCGCCGCCGCGTAAATCGGCAGAATCGCGAACGGGAGGCACGTGTAGACTGTAACGATTATCACAGCCCCCACGTTGTTGAGCAGGAAAAAGTCTTCGGGGATTATTCCGAGCCAAATCC
>DHMA01000179.1 GCA_002405555.1 Opitutia bacterium UBA4654 | reverse complement strand
GCATCAGGAATCTTAATTAAAAATTCTCCAATTTATGAAAATCGAAAAGACTGTTCCGTCAGTAGTTTTGTACATTTGTTCGTTGCTTTCCGCATTCGGAATCGAAACAAACGGGTTGCTCGGCGAATATTACGCCGACCAAAATTTCGGAGGAAATCCGGTTTGTAGGGTCGACGGGAACATAAACTTCGACTGGAAAAACGGCGCTCCGATGGACGCCTTTCCCGCAAACTATTTTTCGGTTAAATGGAGCGGATTCCTTGACGTTCCCGAAGAGGACGACTACACTTTCTTTGCGAGCGTCGACGACGGAATCCGCATGTACATAGACGATGCCGTCGTTTTCGACGCGTGGGAGACGGGGTCTTTTTCGCGCACGTCTTCGGCGCTTCGCCTTTCCGCGGGGAGGCATAAAATCCGCTTGGAATATTACGAGTACAATTCCACGGCTTGGCTCAAACTGTCGTGGAAAAATTCGAAATCTACCGACTTTTCGATAATCGGCGAGGAGTATTTCAAAGTCGATTTAAACGACGGCGCGCCCGTCCTGACGGGGCAGCCCGAAAATAAAAATGTGCCCATGGGCAGGTCGGCGTCGGTTTCCGTGGCTGCCGCCGAGCCTTATGTGGAATACCAATGGCAAAAATCGGCGGACGGCGAAAATTGGGAAAATATAGACGGCGCAAATTCAAGCTCATACCGCTCCGAGCGCGTCGACGCCGACAGCTCGAAAACCGCGTACAGGTGCGCGGTAAAAAACACTCTTTACCCCGAAAACACGGCGTATTCCGACGCCGTAAAATTCACCGCCGTAGAGCCGACGGTTTTTTACGTTTCGACGGACGGCAATGACGAAAACGACGGCATGTCGTGGGGCGCGGCGTTCAAGTCGCTTCAAAAGGCGGTAGACGCGGCGGATTCACTCGGCGGCGGCGATGTTTGGGTGAAGGGCGGCGAATATTCTTTCGACAGGGAAATCGAACTCAAATACGGCGTTGTCATACGCGGTGGGTTTGCGGGCGGCGAGAAGTCGGCGGCGGAGCGCGTTGACGGAAACGAAACCGTGCTCGACGGCGGAAATTCGCACAGGCTGTTTTCCGCAAAGAATATCGGAGACGCGCGGCTTGACCGCCTCACTTTGAGAAACGGAAAAGCTGAGAAGGGCGGCGCGGTCTATGTCGAAAATGCGGCTATCGCAATCGAAAATTCGAAGCTGAGTGGAAACGCGGCGTCGCAAGCGGGCGGCGCGATTGCGGGGTATTCCAACGCGGTGCTTTCCCTTTCCGAATGCTCGCTGGACGGCAATACCGCTTCGAACGGCGGCGCGGCGGCTGTGTCCGACGGCGTTAAAATCGAAGCCGTAGGGTGCGTAGTTTCGGGCAACAGCGCAAGCGGCGACGGCGGCGCGTTCAACAGCGGCGTGTCTTGCGACGTTTCGCTTCTCTCCTGCGAGGTTTCGGGCAACAGCGCAAGCGGCGGCGGCGGCGCAATGTCAATCGGCGCAAATTCCAACACGACGCTGAGGGATTCGAAAATTTTCGACAACAAGGCGAGTTCCGGCGGCGTAGCCTACGCGATGAGGGATAATCTGTTCGACATATCGGGTTGCGAAGTTTTCGGCAATTCCGTCGTATATTCGGGCGGAGTTATTGTAAAACGCTACGGGAGGATTTTGAGCTCTGGCAATTCGTACTTCGAAAACAGCGCGAAAACGGGCGGCGTTTTCCATTTGGGCGACGTCGTTTCCCTCTTGGAAAACGACACGATTTTCGGCAACAAATCTACCTCGGAAGCGAGCGCAATTTACGGGTATTACGATACGAACATCACCGTGCTGAATTGCACGATTGTGGGCAATTACTGCGACGGAACGTCTCCTGCGGTTTGCTGTAAGGGCGTTGTTATCAACAGCATACTCTGGGGCAATTCGGCAGTGAACGGCAGCTCCCAAATTGTGTCCGACGGTATCACCGTGAAAAATTGCGTCGTGGAGGGCGGCTATAAAAACGGCGAAAATATAGTGGACTCGAATCCGTCGCTAATGCCGTTCGATTATTACGGCGGGAAAATCAGGGTAATGCCTTTGGATTCCGAAAGCGGCGCGATAGGTTTGGGACTGCCGTCCGCCTCCATGCCGAGCGGAATTTCCGCTCCGTCCGTTGACGCGTACGGCAGAAGCCGCGGTAGCGAGTACAGCGCGGGCGCGATGGAGTTCGCGGAAAATATAGACTACATAAGGCTTTCCGTCGAGCGGGACATTCAAGTCAAAGATTCCGTTTTTGAGATTTCGGCGTTGGTTGGCGCCGAAGACGTGTCGTACCAATGGTACAAAAACGGAGTTTTAATAGAGGGCGCGACTTCCAAGACTTTGAAAATATCGCAGTCGGAACGGAGCGCCGAGTATACCGTCAAAATCAGCAAAGGCTCTAAAAGTTCGACGAGCGAATCCCTCACAATCGGAACTCGCCCCGCCGTTTTATATGTTTCGGCGGACGGTAGCGACGGAAACGACGGCGCTTCTTGGGAGACGCCGAAAGCCACTGTGGGCGGCGCGGTTGCCGAGTCGGCTTACGGCTCGCAGATTTGGATAAAGGCGGGTCG
>DHMA01000143.1 GCA_002405555.1 Opitutia bacterium UBA4654 | reverse complement strand
CTATTTTTCGGGCACACATCAAGTGGAGTTGATGGTTTTGCGAGCCGAGTTTTGTTTGCGGAAATCCGCGTACGCCACGCGCCCTGTGCCGAGCGCAAAGCCACCCTTATACTGGCACTTTGACGCCCCTAAAATTAGAGTGCTGGCGCACGAAGTTTTTTAGATAGCTTTGGGATAAAAGTTGAGTTTACAAAAAAGCGGCAATTCCATGTTTCGGAATTTCCGCTTTTGATTTTTTTCCCGCGCGAAGCGCGTCAATTTTCATTTCGTTTCTTACAAATATTGGATAATTTCAATCCAAGTAATTGCCAACGGCAATACGGACTAAATGGGGAAAGGCGCGGTTATAGCCGCGCCGATTTATCACATAAAGGAGCGAAGCTCCGACGGCTGGCGCGACTCGCGCCCCGACGCCGTACAGGCTGCCAGCCTGTCGGTTATAGCCGCGCCGAGTAATCACTGTAAGGAACGAAGTTCCGACGCCGTGCAGGCTGCAGCCTGCCGCGACTCGCGCCCCGTGCAGGCTGTCGCCTGTCCGCCGCCGATGGACATTATTAGGGAGATGCATTGGCGGTATTGTGCGCCGAGGAGTTTAATTTGTTCGCGTTCGTGGAGGAGCGCTTGGCGTTGGGCGTCGCTTACCGCGAAGTAGTCTTGGTTGCCGAGTTCGTATTCGCGCTGGGTGAAGTTTTGCACCTGTTTTGCGTAGTTGGTAGTTTTTACGCGTTCAGCGTATTCGCCCGCCATGTGCGAAAGGTTGGAGAGCGCGGTTTCTACCTCGCCGATGGCCGCGAGCACTTTCGACTTGTACCGCTCGACCGTTTCGCGGTACGCCGCCAAGTCGGCCTGTTTCTGTGCGTAGATTTTCCCCGCCTGAAAAACGGGAATGTAGACCTGCGGGCTTACGCCCCACGCGAGCGCGCTTGCGCCGAGCAGGTTTTCAATCTTGTTCGCTCCGAAGCCGACGTCGCCCGTAATCGAGACCGTCGGGAAGAACGCGGCGGTGTCCGAGCCGATTTTCGCGTTTGCCGCAAAGACCTCGCGCTCGGCGGCGGCGATGTCGGGGCGGCGTTCGAGCAGTTCGGAGGGCACGACCGTCGGAATTTTCGGCAGGGCTTCCGAGAGCGGTTCGCATTTGAAGTCGAACTTAGTGGGCGATTCGCCTACGAGGATTGCGAGCGTGTTGACGCTTGCGTCGCGCCTGCGTTGCAGAGATTTCAGCTCCGCCGCCGCCTCGCTTTCCTGCAATTTTGCGCGCGACAAATCGACGCCGCTTGCGAATTTCAGCATTTTGCGCTTCGCCACAAAGTCGCTTTGCTTTTTGCGCACTTCGAGGGTTTTTTGAAGCAGCGCGATTTCCGACTCGCACTGGCGGAGCGTGAAATATTCGGCCGCCACCCGCGCGTGGAGCGCGAGCATGAGGTTGCGGTAGTCGGCGAGTTTCGCCTCCACCAACGCCCTGTCGCGGATTACGAGGCTCTGGATTCTGCCGAAGAGGTCCAAGTCCCACGTCGCGCCGAGGCCTACCACCCACGACGAGTACGTGCCCGTCGCCACGGGAGCCTGCTTTTCGGGGCGTCCGTCGCGCTTGTAGTAGTCTACCGACGAGAGGTGCGGGTAGAGGTCGGCCTCGCTCATGAACGCGGCTTCGCGGGCGCGTTCGACGCGCTGGAATGCGGCGGCGATGTCGGGGTTGTTTTTGTCGCACAGCTTTATAAGCTCGTCGAGTTTCGCGTCGTTGAAGACCGCCCACCATTCGCCTTTGGGAAGTTCGTCCGCGGGGGTCGCGCTTTTCCACAGCCCCGCGGCGTGCTTGAACTCGGGGGAGTCGAGCTGTTTGCGCCCGTAGGTTTCGTCGGGGTTTTCGTATTCGGGAATGAGCGTGCAGCCGCAGAGGGCGAGCGCGCCCGCGGCCGCCGAGTATTTCGTCAAATTTGCAATTTTAAGTCTAAGCATTTTTTATCGCTTTGTAATTTTTACGGATAGTGTAGAAGAATACGGGCGTAAATATCAGTCCGAGGAATGTAACGCCTATCATGCCGAAGAGCACGGAAGTTCCCAACGCCTCGCGCAGTTCCGCGCCCGCGTCGGTTCCGTAGGCGAGCGGCACGACGCCCAAGATGAACGCGAACGACGTCATCAGAATCGGGCGCAGTCTGTTTTGCGACGCGCTCGCGACCGATGTTGCGGCGTCCTCGCCTTTCTCCTGCCTGATTTTCGCGAATTCGACAATCAGAATCGCGTTTTTGCACGCAAGTCCGATTAGCACGATGAACCCGACCTGCGTCATCAGGTTGTTGTCGAGGTGCCGCGCCAGCACGCCGCAAATCGCGAAGAGCAGCACGAGCGGCACGACGAGGATTACCGACATCGGCAGTTTCCAGTTTTCGTAGAGCGCAACGAGCATGAGGTACACGAAAATCACGCACAGCGCGAAGACGTAAATCGACGTGTTGCCGACGCGCCTTTCCTGAAACGCCAAGTCGGTCCATTCAATGCCCATGCCGTCGGGGAGAACGTCTTTTGCTATCCTGTCGATTTCCGCCATTGCCTGCCCCGTGCTGTACCCCTTTGCGAGGTTGCCGATGATTTCCGCGCTCGGATAGAGGTTGTAGCGCGACACGCGGTCCGGCCCGATTGTGCGGCGTATCTTTGCGACCGAACCCAGCGGGACGTTTGCGCCGCGCACGTTTTGCACTTTGAGGTTGTATATGTCGCGCAGTTCGCTGCGCTTGTCGGTGTCAGCCTGCGCCTTGACGCGGTAGACGCGGTTGAGAATGTTGAAGTCGTTGACGTAAATCGAGCCGAGGTTGAATTGCAGGGTTTCGAAAATCGACGAAATCGGCACGTTGAGCTTTTGCGCGCGCTCGCGGTCGATGTCCAGATAGAGCTGGGGGGACGACACGCGGAAGGTTGTGAACGCGTTCATAATCGGCGCGGTGCGGCGGGCGCGTTCGGCGATTATCTTGGTGTACTTTTCGATGTCGCGCGCGCCGCGGCCCGTTCTGTCCTGAATCTGGGCGCAGAAGTCGCCGCCCACGCCTATGCCGCGCACGGCGGGCGGCGTCAGAATGAACGTGGAGGATTCGGGCAACGCTTCGGCGACCTTTTGCGAAAGCACCTTCATCATCTTGTTTACGTCAAGACCCTTTTTCATGCGCTCCGCTTTCGGCGTCATTCGCACGAACAGCGCGCCGGAGTTCGACGAGCGCGTGCGCGTCGCGCCGTTAAGCCCCACGACGCACATGAACTCCCTGATTCCCTCCGTGCCCGCGAGGATTTTCTGCATTTTCTTCATAACCTCGTCGGTGCGTTCAAGCGCGTAGCCTTCGGGCAGCTGCGCGGAAATTTGCAGGTAGTCGTTGTCCTGCTTGGGGATAAAGCCCTTCGGGGTAATTGTGAACAGGTAGCCCGTCAGCGCGATAAGCCCGACGTACAGCACGAGTATCAACGCCGAATAGCGCAGAATGCGCTTTACGAACAGCCCGTATTTCTGCGCCGTCCATTCGAACGCCCCGTTGAAGGCGCGGAAGAACCAGCCGAAGCA
>DHMA01000007.1 GCA_002405555.1 Opitutia bacterium UBA4654 | reverse complement strand
TTGCGGGAACGAGCGTGCTCTACTTTGCGCTTGGCGAAATCATCACGCTCGACATGGCGGTTTCGGTGTTCATCTCCGCCGCGATGTTTTCGTTCATAGTCGCGTTGAAGCGTTCGGGCGTGTGGCGCGGCGTTCTGATTCTTTCGTTTTTTGCGATGTGCGCCCTTGCCGTCATGACAAAGGGGCTTATCGGCGTGCTGATTCCCTGCGGGGCGATTTTCCTCTACGCGCTCGCGCTGGGCGTGCTTCCGTTCTTCAAGATGCTGAAAGTATCCGACATTTGGTGGTGCTTGGCGGGCGCGGTTCTGTTTTCGGCGATTGCCGTTCCGTGGCATGTGTTGGCGGCTCTCGCAAACCCGCCCTACGAAACCGCCGAGGGCATTTTCTCGAAAAACTGGGAGGGGCAGGGCTTCTTCTGGTACTACATAATCCACGAGCATTTTCTGCGGTACCTCGACCCCGCAACGAGCATGCGGGCAGCTCCGTGGTGGCTGTTTTTGGCGCTCGCGCCGGTGGGGCTTATCCCGTGGGTGGTGCTGTTGCCGCAGGCTGTTTGCGACGCGCTCAAAGGCGGCTACGGAAAGCTGCGCCGCGAAAATCCCGAAATGATTTTCTTTGCGATGTGGATATTTTTCGTCATAGCCTTTTTCTCCACTTCAAGTTCGAAACTGCCCGCGTACATCGTACCGATTTATCCCGCTTTCGGCGTGATAATCGGCGTGTGGCTTGCGAAGCTTTGGGAGAATCCGAAAGCGTATTCGACGAAAGCGGCAAAGATAATCTACGTCTGCCTCGGCTACGTCGCGGCGGCGGCTCCGATTGTCGCGTACTTCGTGCTCGAACACAAGGGCAAGCTCATGGAACGCGCCCCCGACATGCTTGCGGTCGCCGTTTTGATGGCGGTAGTTCTTGCCGTCTGCACGACTTTCACGCTGTCGCAAATCCGCCGCGAACGCGCGTTTTGGGCGTCGATGATTGCAACCGTATTCGTCCTGCATTTCTTCTTCAACCCGCTTGGGACGTTTTTGCAGCGCGAGAGCGCGCAGTCGCTCGTCGAAAAAATCGCCGACATTCGCCGCCCCGACGACACATACGTCATAGCCTACAACTACAACGAATTTCAGGACTTCCCCGTGTGGCTGGGGCAGACCGTGTACCTAATCGGCACTCCGCCCGAAGAGCAGAAATTCGGCTTCATGCGCGAGCGCGAAAAGAACCGCCCGCGCTTCATAACCGACGCTTCGCAGCTGGCGTCGCTTCTTGCCAAGACTTCGGGCAACATGTACATTGCGGGCATGTCGCGCGACTTCGACAAAATACGCTCCGAAATGCGCGTCGAGCTTGAAGAGCTTGCGCGGGCGCGGAACATGGCACTGTACAGGGTGGTTAGAAAATAATGGACAAGGTCAAAAAAAAGGAAAACGTGTGGCTGAACCTCGGCTTCAACATAGCCGCGCCGAGCGTTCTGCTGATTAAGGGCAAGGGGCTTTTCGGGCTGTTCGGGCTGACCCCGCCCGACAACGCCGACGTGTGGATTTTCGTCCTCGCGCTGGCTTTCCCGCTCGCGTACGGCATTTGGGATTTAATCCGCCGCCGCAAATGGAACGTGTTTTCGATTATCGGCATGGCGAGCGTCGTGCTCACGGGCGGAATAGGGCTGCTGAAACTTTCGCGCGAGTGCATGATTTTGAAAGAGACCGCCGTTCCCCTCGCGATAGGCGTGGCGGTCTTGGCGACGGCGTTTTCGAAAAAGCCGCTCGCGAAAATGATTATGCTGAACGACTCCGTCGTGGACGTGGCGAAAATCGACGCGGCGGTCGAGGCGTCGGGCATGCGCGAAAAGTACGAGGCGTCTCTGCGCGCCGCGACATTCCGCGTGGCGGCGTCGTTCCTGCTGAGCGCGGCGTTGAATTTCGCGCTGGCGTCGATGATTTTCAAAAGCCCCCCGGGGACGGAGGAGTTCAACGCGGAGGTAGGCAGAATGACGGCGTTGTCGTTCCCCGTAATCGCGCTGCCTACGATGGTCGTTTTCGTCTGGGCGATGTGCAAATTCTTCTCTGCGTTGACCGAATGCACGGGGCTGAAACTCGAAGACGTGATTGCGAGGGATTCCTGAAATGTTCCGCCGCGCGTTTCTTTTCTTTGCCGCCGCGCTCTGCGCGTGCTCGGCGTGCTTCGGCTACACGGTGAGGGACGCGCGGGGAACGGAGTTCGAATTCTCCGCGCCGCCGCGGGCGGCGACGATTGTTCCCGCAATAACGCAAAACATCTTCGCGGCGGGCGCGGGAAAGTACCTTGTCGCAAACTCGCGCTACTGCGACTACCCCGAAGAGGCGAAGGGCAAAATAAAACTCGGCGGCTACATCGACCCCGACTACGAGAAAATCCTGCGCATAAAGCCCGAAATTTTCGTGCTTCCGACGACCGCCGATTCCCGCGTTGAGCGCAGACTCTCGAAGCTCGGCATAAAGTGCTTCATTCTAAACGGCGAGGGCTTGGAAAACATTTCCGCCGATGTCCGTTTGCTCGGCAGGCTTTTCGGAACGTCGGAGACCGCGGAGAAAGTGGCAGATTCTTTCGACGCGCTGTTGAAGTCGGACTCTTCCGCGGGCGGGGGGCGTCGGGCGATGTTCATGTTCGACAAAATGGCGGCGGGCAAAGGCTCGTTCGCCGGCGGGCTGCTTGCCGCCTGCGGGCTTGAAAACTGCGCCGACAAAACTGGGCGTCCGTGGACGGAGGTCGGGCGCGAATTCGTGCTGGCGGCGCGTCCCGAAATTCTCTTTATCGAATGCGGCGGCGAAGACTCCCGCGCGGGGCTTGAAAAATTCTACAAGACCGACCCCGTGTGGCGCACGACTCCCGCCGTCAAAAACGGCATGCTCTGCTTTGTGCCGAGTTCGAGCGTGCTTGTCCCCTCCGTGCGCGTCGCCGAAGCCCTGCGCACAATGCGGGCGTTTTGCGCGGCAACCGCCGAAAAGTAGTGTTGACATTTCCGCGCCCGAAGTTTTTTTTGTTCGCATAGAACCCCAAACGTTTTTACTGACATGAAAAAATTGATTTCGGCAATTCTCGTTGCGGCGTCCGCCGCGCTCCTGTTCAACCCCGCGGCCTTTGCCGCGTCCGACGCAAAATCGGGCGCCGCCGCAAAGGCGGCTCTGAAACAGCGTTTCAAGGACAACGTGGGAACTTCGCCCAACGGCGACGTCTATTTGAAATCGTTTCCCGACGCCGATTTCTCGAAGCTCAAAAACACCGAGCTTGTGGGTTCGGCTCTGCTCGTCTTCCTTTCCTATGTGGACCCCGACATCGACTTCGCCGCGCTCGACAAGGCGATTTTGAAGGAAACAGGCGGCAAAAAAGGCTCCGTTCCGATAAAAAACATCATGGCGGGAATCGGTAAATATCTCGGAAGGTACAATATGCAGTTGCAGAAAATCGCCGTCAGCGGCTCTTCCGTAAACTCGAAAATCGACGACGGCGCGCCCGTCATCGTGTGGCTCAAAATGGAACCCGGCGACAATATCTACGACAAGATTTTCCTGCCGCGCTCCGCAAAACGCGCAAAGTTTTCCGACATCGACGAGTGGGGCAAAGAGCTTCGCAAGTCGGAGTTGAAAAAGTTTCCGCAGGGGCGCGTTTTCGGGCGCGCGCTCATCGGCGGCTACAACAAAAAGAGCGGCGAATACCTTGTCTTCGGCATTTCCAAAAAGCCGATTTGGCTGACCGAAAAGGAGGTTCGCGGGCTTATGCTCGAAGCCTACCAGCTGCGCTATTGATTGCGCGGCGGGCGCAAAAAAACGGACGCGACGGCGTCCGTTTTTTTTGTTTTCAGATTCCGCGCGGGCGGAGCGCGGAGCGTCTTATTCGGCGGCGATTTCGAAGAACGTGGACGGGTTTTTCGAGTTGTCGATGTTTATCGAAAGCTCTCCGCCCGAATTTTCAAGCGGGATTTCCGCCCTGCGTTCGCCGTTGTATTTCAGCTCGTACATCTTGTATTTTGCGTCGGCGGGCACTCTGAGCTTTGCCGACACCTTGCCGCGCCTAAGCAGGATTTTCGAGTTCGGCGAGGGGTTTTTGAGAAGCACCGTGCGGTAGACGTCGAGGTTTATGTCGGCGTTGATGTTGTCGGTGTTGTAGATGAACACAATGCGCTTGCTTTCCGAAAGCGGCGAGCCGTCAACCGAGCATGCCGCGACCGCGCACGGAACGGTGGACGAAATTTCCGTCAGGGCGTCGAGGTTTTCGACGCCTTTCTTGAACGCCACAGCCTCCGTCTTCGGCGTGATTGCGGAGATTCTCTCCTTTTTCGCGTCGAGGAGAATCTGGTTCGTGTCGGAGTGGTACACGCCCGCCGACGGCGACGTGCAGTTGTTTTCGTCGAGAATTCCGTTTTGGCGCATTTGCATTACGAACGCCTCTTCGTCGAATTTTTCGCCGATGCTCGCTCCTGTCGAGGCGAAGTTTTGCGCCGAGCTTGTCAGCGACGCCCCCACGGGAAGCATTGTCATGTCGGGCTTTTTTACTTTTGTGTTTGCGAGCTTTTCGGGTATCCGCGCCCCCTCGAATTTCACCGAGAAGCCGCTAAGCAGCGCAATGCGCGTCTGCGCCCCGTTTGCCGCCCGCGACATGTTCGCGTTGTTTTCGACATAGTTTTTCGGGAAGAAAAGTTCGACGCGGTGTTTCGACTTCATTGCGTCGCCGCGCATGAACAGGCAGTATGTCAGAAATTCGTTCGCCCTGAACACGGGCGATTTCGACACGCTGAAAGGTCCGAGCACGGTGCCTTTTTGCGCTCCCGTCTTCACGCCGTCGCAGTGGACAATCATTCCGTCGAAATCCTGCAAGGCGGCGTACGCGCCGAAGACAAGCCCGCCCTCGTGCTTGTATTGGTTCCAGTGGCAGTGGTTGTATTCGGTAAGGCAAATCGGGCGTCCCGATATTTTCCGCGCAACGCCCGCCCGCATTGTGTTTGCGAAGCCCGACGTCTCGCTCAGCGAGCTTTCCTGCCCGACGTGCGAGTTTATCTGCGTGAAGTTCGACGGGTGTTTGAAGTAGACGTTGAGCGTGGAATAGTCGGCGATTTCGGAGCTCATGTACGCCATGTTCAACGTGCGGTTGCAGTTGTACTGGTAAATCAGACCGTCGTATCCGATGTCCGTTTTTACCACTTTTTCGCAGAATTTGCGGAACTCGTCGTTTTTGATTTTGCAGAAGTTTACCCATTCGGAGCTTTCGGACTCGTTTGCGAAGTCGATTTCGCCGAACTTCTTGTAGTTCTTTTTTGCGAATTTTCC
>DHMA01000193.1 GCA_002405555.1 Opitutia bacterium UBA4654 | reverse complement strand
GTGGTTTGTGCCTATTCTGATAGCCCTGCCAAGCTCCTTGCAGCGCAGCACGAGCGGCTCGAATTTTGCGCGCACTTTTTCAAGCTCCGCCTCGTATTCCGCGTCCGTATATTCGGTTTTGCCATCGATTTTCTTGTCGGTGAAGTTCCCCGGGTTTACCCTGATTTTTTCGACGTGTTCGACCGCCTCCATCGCCGTTTGCGGCAGGAAGTGGATGTCGGCGACAAGCGGGGTGTCGAAGCCCGCCGCGCGGAATTTTTTCGAAATGTCTTTGAGCGCCCGCGCCGCGTCGAGGTTTTGCGCGGTGAGCCTTACGATTTCGCAGCCCGCTTCGGCAAGCTGAATGCACTGCTTCACCGACGCTTCGACGTCGCATGTCTTTGTGTTCGTCATCGACTGCACGACGATGTGGTTGTTCCCGCCGATTTTCACGTTGCCCACGCTTACTTCGCGCGTTGGCGTGCGGACGCTGTTAAATCTGGATATGCAATAATTTTCCATGTTTAGAATTTTATTTCGTTCAAATAGTATTCGGAATTTTCGCCGCTTTCAAGCTTTGAATCGCCCGACCACCTCATGAATCCGTTGTAGACCACGAACGCCATGAGCGCAAGAAGCATCACCGAGAATCCGCCCTGAACCGCCGCGAAGAACGACGGCGGCAGGGGCTTGCCGCGCAGTTTTTCGAGCAGGGCGAAAAGTATGTGCCCGCCGTCGAGCACGGGAATCGGCAGCATGTTGAGTATTGCGAGGTTCACGTTAAGCAGCACCGCGAACGACAGCACGAGCGCGAAGTCCGTAAGCGAAAGTTTGTAGATTACGCGCCCGATGTCCACGGGGCCCGCGAGGCTTTTTATGCCGACATCGCTCTTGGGGTTCACGAGGCTCGACAGCGCGTTGTACGTTCTCGACAGGCTGTCGCCGAACTGTTCGGCGATTGTCGGGTGCGTTGTGGTTGTCGAGGGGGAGAGCATGTAGCCTATCATGTTGCGCGTCTGCGGCGGCTCTATTTCCGCCTTTGCCGAAATCGGCATGGAGACGTCGTACATCTGCGAGCCGAGCATGTCGAGGCGCGAGCGCGTTTTTGCCCCGTTGACTGCCGCTTCGAGCCGCGCGAGCGAGTTTATTTCGCGCCCGTCGAGCGCGTAGAGCGTGTCGCCGACCGCGAATTTGTCGAAGACTTCCGCGCCGCGCTTTACCGAAAACACTTTGAGAAGCCCCGTGTCCGACTTCGGGTTTTCCCTGTTCGAAACCATGAACGAAACCGAGCCTTTTTCGTCGGGAATTTCAAGCGTCGCGAGGCTTTTTGTAAGCTTCACCCTTTGCGGCGTCGCCGAAATTTCCGTTTTCGCTCCGCCGCGCAGAATTTCGAGTTTCACGGTAGCCCCGTCTTTGAGCGAGTCTAGGTATGCGCCGAGTTGCGCGTTCGAGAAAATCCTGCGGCCGTCTATTCCGACAACTTCGTCTCCGGCCTTTATTCCCGCCTTTTCCGCTGGCGAGTTCGGCATGATTTTCCCGACCGTCATCGGCGCGGCGGGCGACACCCCTATCATGCGGATTTCGTCGCCCGTGGAGACGTTTGTTTTTATCAGAATCGGATTGATTTTGACATTCAGTATTTTGCCGTCGCGCTCGATTTCGAGGCTTGCCGACGGCTTCCCGTCGGCGTCGCGCCCGGAGCCGATTGCAACAAGTTCCACGATTTGCGAGAAGTCGCCCACTTTGCGGCCGTCGATTGAAACGATTTTGTCGCCCTCGCGCAGTCCCGCGAGTTTTGCGGGAGACTCGTGCCTGTTTCCGTCAACGTCGGTAATTTCGTTCGCCACAAAGCCCACAGTTGTGGACTCCATCGCCGCGCTCTGCTTTATTCCCATAACCCAGACCGCCGCAGCCAACGCCGCCGCGAACAGCAGGTTGAAAAACGCCCCCGCCGCGCTCACTATGATTTTGTCGGCGCACGACGCCTTGGGGAGTTTTTCGGTTTCGCCGCC
The DNA here is from genome assembly GCA_002405555.1 of Opitutia bacterium UBA4654. Lineage (GTDB taxonomy): Bacteria > Verrucomicrobiota > Verrucomicrobiia > Opitutales > Intestinicryptomonadaceae > Merdousia. The sequence goes on along the minus strand of DHMA01000193.1, from coordinate 2,999 downwards.
TTTGCCGCCTTCGAGCGCGCCCATGTCGGCAAGCTGGGGCAGGGCGACGTATCCGCCGAACGGCAGAAGCGAAATTATGTATTCGCAGCCGTCCCTGCCTTTCGCCGAAAAGAGTTTCGGACCGAAGCCGATTGAAAAGCGCAGTATTTTCAGCCCGCGCATGCGCGCGGCGAGAAAGTGTCCGAGTTCGTGGACGAAAATCGAACCGCCGAAAAACAGCATCACGAGGACGAACGCCCAAGTGTTCGAAAAAATGTCGGCAAACTCACCCATGCTAAACGAGCGTGGCTACCGCTTCGCGCGCCTTTGCCCGCGCTTCGGCGTCCGCGGCGAGAACGTCGTCGAGTTCGGCGGGGTCTATTGCCGCCGCGGCTTCGAGCGTCTTTTCAATCACCTGCGGAATTTTTATCCACGGCAGTTTTCCCGCGATGAAATTTTCCACCGCGACTTCGTTCGACGCGTTGAAGACGGTCGTCGCCGTGCCGCCCGCGCGGAGCGCCGCGAACGCGTGTTTGAGGCAGGGGAAGCGGTCGGTGTCGGGCGGGCGGAAGTCTACGACGAACGGTTTTGTGAAGTCGAGCGGCGGGCGCACGAAGTTTCCGCGTTCGGGGTAGAGCAGGCTGTGCGAAATCGCAAACGTCATCGACGGCGGCGACATGTGCGCAATCACCGAGCCGTCCACGAACTGCACCATCGAGTGCACAAGGCTGTCCTTTTGGACGACCACCTGAATTTGGTCGGGCGAGACGCCGAAGAGCCACTTCGCCTCGATAACCTCCAAGCCCTTGTTCGCGAGCGTGGACGAGTCTATCGTAACTTTCGGGCCCATTTTCCAGTTGGGGTGTTTGAGCGCCTGTTCGGGGGTGATTGTGAGCATTTGCTCGCGCGTGTAGTCGCGGAACATGCCGCCCGACGCGGTGATGAGAAGCTTTGCGATGTCGCGCTTGCGCTCGCCGTTTATGCACTGGAAAATCGCGTTGTGTTCGGAGTCGAGCGGGAGCATTTGCACGCCCTTGCGCTCCGCGCCGCCCATCACGAATTTGCCCGCCATCACGAGCAGTTCCTTGTTTGCGAGCGCGATGTCCTTGCCCGCCTCTATTGCCGCGAGCGTGGGTTTGAGGGCGGTAGTGCCGACCACCGCCGCGACCGTCGTGTCGGCTTCCGAAAGGGTCGCGATTTCCGTAAGCCCCCCGATTCCGCCGTAGAGCTTGCGCCCCTTGAACAGTCCCGATTCCCGCGCTTCGGCGAGAGCCGCGTCGTCGAAAATTCCGACGTGCTTTACGTCGAACTCGTCGGCGATTTTCGCGAGTTTGCGGAAGTTTTTTTTGCCCGCGATTCCCACCACGTTGAGCCTGTCGCGGTTGCCCCTTACGACTTCGAGCGTGTTGTCTCCGATTGAGCCTGTCGCGCCGAGTATTGCCAAATTTTTTGTTTTCATTATGTCTATTATAAAATGATTGCCAAAATCAAAACGCCGAAAGGCGCGGAGAGCAGAAGCGAGTCGGCAAGGTCGAGCGCGCCTCCGATTCCCGGAATGAATTTGCCCGAATCCTTGACGTCCGCGCGTCTTTTGAGCACCGATTCGAGCAGGTCGGAAACAATCGCGACCGCCCCGATTAGCGTGCCCGCCGTCGCCGCGAGAATCGGCGTAAAGTTTTGCGGAAGAATCGGCGCGAAGCCCCACGCGATTGCCGCCGACACCGCCGCCGACGAGAACAGCCCGCCGACCGCGCCCTCCCAAGTTTTGTTCGGGCTGATGTCGGGCGACATTTTGCGCCGTCCGAACGCCGCCCCCACGACGTATGCGCCGACGTCCGAAAATTTCGCCGCCGCCAAAATCCAGACCGAGAGCACCACTCCCGTGTAGCGCGACGCCTCCGTCGCCGCCTCAACCCCGACGACCGCCAGCAGGTTCAGCGGGAGCGCTACCGCAAACAGCGCGACAATCGTCGGCAGAACCGTTTTCGCCGCGAAGTCGTCGTAGGGCGAGCGCACCGTGAGCGTCGCAAAAAAAGCCGCGAAGCACGCAAGCACAATCGCGCCGCCCGCGTTGTGGAGTATTCCGAAGCGCGGGAACGCCCACGCCGCCGCGAATGCCGCAGCCGACGCCGCCTGCGCCGCGCCTTTCATGGGCTTCATTCCGAGCTTTTCAAGAAGCGCGAAAGTTTCGCGCAGCGCGCCGCCCGCGAGAACCGCAAGCAGAGCCGTCCAGCCCGCCGCGCCGAAATAAATTACCGCGAGTATCGTGATTGTCCAAAGTGCGAGCGTGCTGAAAATGCGTGCGTACATAAAATTATTTGAGTTGGTCGCCCGTGAGTCCGTAGCGGCGTTCGCGGCGTTTGAATTCGTCTATCGCCTTGGCGAATTCGTCGCGCCCGAAGTCGGGCCAGTATGTTTTTGTAAAGTACAGTTCCGCGTATGCCGACTGCATCATGAGGTAGTTGCTCAGCCGCATTTCGCCTGAGGTTCGCACGAGCAAATCGGGGTCGGGAATGTCGGCGGTGTCGAGGTTTTCGGCAATCGTCTCCCAAGTGATTTTGCCGATTTCGCCGTCGCGGAATTTTTTTGCGATTTTATTTACCGCCCTCGCAAGCTCGTCGCGCGAGCCGTAGTTGAGCGCGAGCACAAGAGTGCGTTCGCCGAAATTTTCGGTGAGTTTTTCGAGCCTGCGAATGTCGGCAATGCAGGCGGGGGGCAGGGCGTCGATGTCGCCTATCGTGCGGAAGCGGATTTTGTTTTCCGAAAAGTGTTTTTCGTTTTGCCTAATCGACGCCGACAGCAACGCCATCAGCGCGTCTACCTCCTCTTTGGGTCTGTTCCAGTTTTCCGAAGAAAACGCGTAGAGGGTGATGTATTGCACGCCGAATTCACGCGCGGCTTCGAGCACTTTTTCTATCTGTTTTGCCCCCTGTTTGTGCCCCTCTATTCTCGGCAGTCCGCGCTCTTTTGGCCACCTGCCGTTGCCGTCCATTATGATTGCTAGATGATTTAGTGTGTTT
>DHMA01000116.1:317-3233 GCA_002405555.1 Opitutia bacterium UBA4654 | reverse complement strand
GCGACAATCGGCGACTGCGTCGCGTGGAAGCCCGAAATAATTCCGCACGCAATCGTAACAAAGAGCAGGGGAATTACGGGGTGTCCGTTTGCCGCGCACCATTTCATTTCGGCGAATTTAGCGCTTTCGCTCAGAACTTCGGGAGAGTCAATCAGCTTGAAGCAAATCGACACGAAGACCGCGAGAGTTCCCACAAGCAGCATTAAGCCGAAGAGCGGGTAGATTTTGCCGATGATTTTATCGACGGGGAAGAGCGTCGCCAAAACGTAGTATGCGAAGATTGCCCCGACCGTCCACCAGAAGATGCTGATTTGCGGAAATTCCTTGTCTATGAGGTTTGCGGGCACGTTGATGAACACCGCAACAACAAGCAGCAGCAACAGCACCGTGAAAGCCGAGAAGAATTTCGAGTATGCCGAGCCGAGATTTCGGCGGATAAGCGCGGGCAGGTTTGCGCCGCCGCCGCGCAGCGACATCATTCCCGCCAAGAAATCGTGCGTAGCTCCCGCGAGAATGTTGCCGATTGGAATTATTATAAACACCATAGTCCCGAATTTTATGCCGAGTATCACGCCGATTACGGGGCCTACGCCCGCGATATTCAGCAGCTGGATAAGCATGTTTTTCCAGTGCGGGAGCGTGAGGAAGTCTACGCCGTCGCGCTTCGAGACGGCGGGCGTCGCCCTGTCGTCGGGCGCGAGAATTTTTTCGATAAAGCTGCCGTAGGCGAAGTAGCCCGCGACGAGCAAAAGCAAACCTAAGAAGAACAATAGCATATATGGTAATCCCGATAATTTAAGTGTAAGTTTTTGCCGTATTTTTCCGAACAACCGCTGGACGGCATAATCGCGAAAGTATCCGACTTTTCCTCCGTTATGTCAAGCTTGCGCCTGAAATTTTTATCGACAAACGGCGTATGCAAGTCCACTTTTTGCTGAATGCACAAGTTCGGAAAACTGCGCACATTGGCGGCGGTAGCTCTCGGCGGCGCGATTGGCGCGTCCGCCCGCGTCGGCGTTTGCGCCGTTGTTGACGACGGCATTTTGGCGATTCTTGCGTGCAACATTGCCGGCTCTTTTCTGCTTTCCGCCGCCGTCGAGCTGCGCGAATCCGTACACCCCGATTTCGAAAAACTTGTTGTCGTCGGCTTTTGCGGCGGGCTTTCGGTCTTTGCGGGATTTTCGCGCGATTCCGTTTCCTTCCTTTCCGCCGACGCCTACGCGCCTTTCTTCTTGAACCTGCTGGGGAACTTTGCGCTGTGCGTCGCCGCCGTTTTTGCCGCCCGCGCGTTGTTCCGCGTTTTCCGCAAGCCGACTCTTTCGGAAAAAATCGCGGGCTTTTTCGACAAGTCCGACAGGGGAGGGCGCGGCGAATGAACGCGCTTTTGATGTTTTCCTCTGCGGCTCTCGGCGGCGCGCTCGGCGCGCTTGTCCGCTACTTTCTTGCGTCCGCGTGGGATAGAAAGGCGTTTCCGTTCGGGACGTTCGCGGCGAACATGTCGGCGTCGTTCGTATTGGGAACGCTTACCGCGCTGGCTTCGCGCGGCGTATTGGAGGGCAACCTTGCGGTGTTTTCGGAGGCGGGCTTTTGCGCCGCGCTCTCGACGTTTTCGTCGCTCGCGTTCCAGATAGCCGAAATGCTTTCCGAAAAAAGGTATCTGAGCGCGTCTTTTTACGCGACGTCCACGCTCATGTTCGGCATGGCGTTGTTTTTGTCCGCCGAGCAGTGCATGCTTCGGCTTTTATAGAACCGTAATTGCGTGGCGTCCGTCGGGGAGTATCGACATCTCGATTTTTATTGCCTCGGGAGGGACGCATTCGGCGACGTTCTCCCACCATTCCACGCAAATGCAGCGGGGGGCGGGGGCGACTTCGTCGAGGGCAAGGTTTTCGAAAGCTTCGGGAGAGTCGAGCCTGTACGCGTCGATGTGCGCAAGCTTCCGCCCGTCGGGGGCGTCGTAGAGCGAGAGTATATTGTATGACGGGCTTTTCACCCGCGCCGAAATTCCGAGTCCCTCTGCGATTCCCTTAACGAACGCGGTTTTGCCCGTGCCCAAATCGCCCGAAAGCGCGACGAACGCGTCGTCGGGCAGGGCTTTTGCGAATTTTGCGGCGAACGCCCGCGTGGCTTCGGGAGAGTCCGAAACAAAGCGCGCGCCGCCTGCGTAGTTTTGGGGCATTAGAGCTTTGCGCAGAATTTCTTCATGCGCTCTATTCCCTTTACGATTGTTTCGTCGGCTACGGCGTAGCTGAAACGAATGTTCGCGTCGGCTCCGAACGCCACACCGGGGACTACCGCCACAAGCTCCTCTTCGAGGAGTTTCGAGCAGAAGTCGGTCGACGAAAGCCCGAAAGACGAAATGTTCGGGAAAAGATAGAACGCGCCCTTTGCCCTGCGGCACGAAACGCCGTCGATTGAGTTGAGACCCTCCCAGAGCGTGAGTCTGCGCCTGTCGAAAACCGCGAGCATTGCTTCCAGCGATTCCTTTGCGGCGGCGGGATTTTTTATCGCCTCCAACGCGCCGTACTGCGCGAAAGTCGTGGCGTTCGAAGTGGTCTGCGTTTGGAGCTTCGCCACCGCCTTTGCGATGTCGTCGGGAGCGCACATAGAGCCGAGCCTCCAGCCCGTCATCGAGTACGCCTTGCTGAAGCCCGACACCATGATTGTGTGGTTGCGGGCGTCTTCCGAAAGCCCCGCGGGGCTGAACGCGTGCGTGCCGTCGTAGGTGAGGAAAGAGTAGATTTCGTCGCTCATGACGATGATTCCGTGCTTTACGACAACCTTCATGATGGCTTCAAGCTCGTCTTTTGTGTAGACCGAGCCTGTGGGGTTCGAGGGGCTGTTGAGCACAAGGAGCTTTGTCTTTTCGGTAATTGCGGCTTCGACCTGTTCGGGCGTGAGCTTGAAATCGTTTTC
>DHMA01000116.1:0-291 GCA_002405555.1 Opitutia bacterium UBA4654 | reverse complement strand
GGTCGCCTTGACGAAAACGGGTTTGCCGCCCGCGAGCTTAACCATTTCGGGATAGCTGACCCAATAGGGCGCGGGGATAATCACTTCGTCTCCCGGGGAGACAACCGCCTTCATCGCCAGATAGCAACTGAACTTGCCGCCCGCGCTGATTATGATGTTGTCGGCGGAAATGTTTTTGATGTTCTTTTTCTCTCCGTAGAACGCCGCGAGCCTTTCGCGGAGTTCGGGCAGACCCGACGAAGCTATGTATTTCGTTTTGCCTTCGTTTATCGCCTTGATTGCGGCGGCTTT
>DHMA01000067.1:9758-10213 GCA_002405555.1 Opitutia bacterium UBA4654 | reverse complement strand
GCCGAGTTTGCCGCGGAGCTTGTCGAATACCACGTCGTAGCCCTCGGGGTCCGTATTGTCGAGGAAGAAGACCTGCATTTTGTCGGTGCGGGGCGAGCAGAGGGCTTCGCTTACGAACTGCGGACCGAGAGCCGAGCCGCCGATGCCGATGCAGAGAACGTATTTGAATTTGCCGTCCGCGCCGCAGATTTCGCCCTTGTGGATTTTCTTGGCGAAGTCCTTGATTTTTTCGACGGTGCCCTTGATTTCGTTTTTGATTTCTTCGGTCGGAGCGAGGTCGGGCGTGCGAAGCCAGTAGTGCCCGACCATTCTGTTTTCGTCGGGGTTGGCGATTGCGCCCTTTTCGAGAGCCTGCATGGCCGCGAACGCGTCCTTCATTTTGCCGCTCATGGAGCTTAAATAAGCGTCGTCGAAATCGACTCTGCTGACGTCAATGCCGAAACCGAGGTTGTTCA
>DHMA01000067.1:9376-9689 GCA_002405555.1 Opitutia bacterium UBA4654 | reverse complement strand
TTTCTTATAACGTTCCCAAGACATAGTTGTATTGAATTAAAATTGAAAACAAGATTATACGCGCTTGCGCGCTTGGCAATTAAATTTTGCGCAAGCGGGCATAAAAAAAGGCGCGCGGGTTGCGCGCCGAAGCGGAGTTTGCCGGCTATTTTTCCGCTTTTTTGAAGACCGCAACTACTATCGCCCCGTTTTTGAGCGAGACTGCGAGCGATTTCCCGCCGTTTTCGGGCGTCGCCGTCCAGCCGCCGATTCCGTCGGCGTCGGCAAATTCGTAGCCGTCGGCGGGCGTGAAGACCGCCTTAGCCGAATTCAG
>DHMA01000067.1:5462-9326 GCA_002405555.1 Opitutia bacterium UBA4654 | reverse complement strand
GCCATTTTGCCGTCCCCGATGTCGGTGTATGTGTAATAGTCTATTTGCGGGTTCGAGCATTTCGCCATGTCGATGTCGCGGAAGACGCCGTTCAAAATGAGCGGGCGGAACTTGTCGCGCAGAACGTTGATTTTTTTCAGGTACTCCTTGTATTCGGGAACGGCGTCGATTGTCGCGCGGCAGCGGTAGACCGCGACGTCGCTTCTCCACGAGCGCATGAGCGAAAGATTGTTGCGGCGCACGATGTCGCGGTTGTCGAGGATTCCCAAATTGCACGTTTTGAATTCGGGGAACGCGTACTGGTACATGGGGACAAACGGCGTAAGCGGCTTGCCGAACCTGTCTTTGCCTATTCCGTACATTGCCTCGAAGCAGTTGTGGACGTAGTCTACGCTCTTGGCGACGGGGTCGTTGACCCATTCGATGCCGATGGGCATGTCGGGCTTTTTGCTTCTTATGTATTCGCAGACTTTCGAGAACATTTCGCCCTTGCAGCCCATAATTTCCATGAACGGAACGGGGTGCCCGTGCGACTTGTCGTGGCACGGCATGCTCTCGTGCCCGATTTGGTCGTAGTATATGCCGTCCGCGCCGAGGGCTATTGCCCTGTCGGCAAATGATTTCAGCACTTCGAACCACTCCTTTGTGTAGGGGCAGCCCGTTGCGAACATTTTGTTGCCGAACACGCGCAGAGCCGTGCCGTCGCCGCCGAACGGGTAGTATTGAACATAGGGCATGCCGTCGGCGCGTTTTATTGAAATGCGCTTGCCGACCGTATTGTAAAACTCGGTGCCCGTGTCGATGAGCTGTCCGTTGAAGTACAGGTGGACTTTGCCGCCCATTTCCTGAACCTTGCGGATTTGCCGTTTAAGCTCGGCGTCGCCACCCTGAGTGTCGTCCTCCGAATAGTGGGGGTTGCCGGCGTCCATGCCCTCTTTCCACCAGCCGTAGAGCCTGATTGTGTCCATGCCCGACTCTTTTGCCGAGCGGTAGATTTCGGGAATTTTCGAATACGGGAAAAGCACCTTGCCGTATTGATGGCGCAGAATCACGCGCTGCCAGCCGTTCGAAGCGAGGAACGCCCTGCTTGTGGGCGTGTGCTTGTACCAAGTGTCCGCCCATTTGCGGTATTTTTTCGCCGAGACGCGCCAGTCGCCCGAATGCGGCGAGACCACATATTCGGGCAGTACGCGCGACTCCCCAGCGGCGAGCATGGGGTATTTCACCATGCCCAAGTCGATTTTATCGTAGTCGAAATTCGCCCCCGCGCCCTCTTTTTTATTGTAGCGGCCGAAGTGGAGGGTCTTGCCGAATTTGGGGTCGTAGTTTGCGACGTAAAGCGTGTTTTGCGGCTCGCCCACCACAAAGAAATTCATCGCGAGCTTCCCCGGGTAAAGCGCGTAGCGTTCGATTGCCTTTTCGTCGCCCGCCATGTACGAAGTGTATCCCGCGCGAACCCACTTTTTGATGTCGGGGAAGAACTCCCCGCCGCAGTGCGTCCAGCAGTACGAGCTGTCGGGAAGCAGGTTTATGGAGCGGATTATCGGGAACTGGAATTCGCGCAGAACCTTGTCTTTCGAGGCGTTTTTGATTTCGGGCACAAACCTGATTTCGTCGCCCGAAAGCGTGCACGTGATTTTCACGGGAAACTCGCCGCCGAATGTCAGCACGACAGACTCTCCCACTTTCTCCGCCTTTGCGGGAACGTCTTTCGGCTCTACAAGCTCTTCCATCGAAAGCCCGTCCTGATAGATTATGCGCCAGAGTCCGCCGCCGCCCGCGTATTCCCTGCCCGTTTCGAGGTTTTTCAGCGAAACGAGACCGCCGTTTTCGTCCACCGAAAACAGAACCTTGTCGTTCCTCAGTTCGACCGCGCCCGCCGACGCAAGCAGATTGCATGTCAAAATTCCTATAATTGCGTATATGTATTTCATGGTTTTCCCCTTTTTTTGAAGCGAATCATAAACGCCCCGCCCTGCGTGTCAAATTCCGACTTCCCCAAGCGTTGAATGCCCGCGCGGGTTTGTTTGACTATTTTGACTTTTTCGAATTTTCCGAAACGGCTTGAAAAAACCGCGCCGACCGATTCAATAAAACCCATGAAAAGATTTTTCCCGCCCCTGCTTGCCGCCGCCCTTTCCGCCTCCCCGCTTTTTGCCCGCATAGGCGAGACGAAAAACGACATGCAAAGCCGCATGCTCACAAAAACGGGCGGCGCGTACGCGTACACCTCGAAGGAGGAACGCCTGCGCGAAACGCTCGAACTTCCGTACAAGCACGTCTTTCTGCTCATGCCAAAAGACGCGCAAAACTTCTTTTTCTTCAAACGCGCCGACGCCGCAACGTCCACCGCGAGCGACGTCGTCCAACAGCACGACCTCTACGGCTGGGAGCTGCACGTCTGCTTCGACGGCGCAAACTCCGCGCTCGAAACCTACCGCCGCCACGGCGAGCCGATGTCCGTCGAGGAGCTTGCCGCGCTCTTCGACGCGCAGACCGCGGGCAAAGACGGCGTCTACTGGCGGAAGTCGGACTTCACCGAAACGCTCAAATCGTGGCGCGTCGGAAGCCCCGAAAAAACGCCCGACGGCAAGCCGAAAAGCGTCGCCGACATTCTGCCGAAAAGCGCGTCGCGACCGATTTTCGTCGAGATTCCGCAGGACGTGAAAAACTCCGCCGACTTCGGGCAGTCCATTCAGGCCCAGATTATGGAATTCGAACAGCGCAACGCCTACGACGCTTACAGAAAATACGTCGCCAAGCAGTCGGCGATAAGCGCGGCGAAAACCGCACCGACCGCATCCAAAAACAAAAAGACGAACGCCGCGCCGTCGGGAAATTCAAGCGTGCGCAAGGTAAACCCGTTCGACGGCGGCACGCAAAAATACGTCGAGATAGACTCCGAATCGGGCGGCGAAACCCTCCGCACCGCCTACCTGCTGCGCGACGTTTTCTACGGCGGCTCGCTTCCGCAAACGCCCACAAAAGAGGTGCGCATTCAGATGAAAATTCCCCTGCGCCCCGACACCGCTTTCGGCTACGACTTCGAAAGCTCCGACGGCAAACTCCGCGCAAAGCTTTTCAAAAAGGGCGTGCTGTTCGTTTCGGCGAAGTTCGACTCGGAGCTTAGGAAATACATGGAGTCGCTCTACGAAAGGCAGTCCGCCGAACGCGCCGAAAGCGCGAGGGAGTCCACCCTCAAATTCTGACGCTTTCCGAACTCCGAAACGCCTACGCCTCCCTCCTCCCGCGCCCGCAGAACGCCGCTTGCGGCTCGCGCAAAAACCGCGCTATGCGGAAAACACAAAAACCGCGGCAGGCAATCGCGGGCGTTTCGGGCGGCGGGCGTTTGCGCCGATTTAAGTCGGCGTAATTTTTTGCGATACGGTGTGATATGAACAGAGAAAAAAGCATCGAATTGTTGAATAAGGCCGTCGCCGAAGAACTGCTCTCCACCGAGCAATACCTGTATTTCCACTTCCACTGCGCAGACAAGGGCTTCATGCCGCTTGCCGACATTTTCATGCGCATTTCAATCGTCGAGATGAAGCACATCGACGCCCTCGCGGAGCGCATTCTGTTCCTGAAAGGCGACGTCGATATGGTGCCGTCGGGCACGGTGAAAAAAATCCGCGACGTTTCCGAAATGCTCAAATTCTCGTGCAAGCTTGAAGAGGGAAGCATTGCCGACTACAACAAATGGGCGAACGAGGCAGGCCAGCTCGCCGACAGCGCGACGAAAACGCTTTTCGAAAGGCTCATTTCCGCCGAGGAGGAACACCTCGACATTTTCGACACCGAGCTTGGCAACCTCGAAACTTTCGGCGACGGATACCTTTCCTTGCAGGCAATCAGCCACTCGAA
>DHMA01000067.1:0-5407 GCA_002405555.1 Opitutia bacterium UBA4654 | reverse complement strand
CGTAAGCAAATAGCGCGGCGGCGCAAAGGCGGAAATTCCGCCCGCAATATAAATCTTCCGAGCGCAACATTCTTCCGAGCGCAAAAAAAATCGGGCTTTGAAATGAAGCCCGATTTTTTGCATCCGCGCCGCCCTACTCGTTTATCTGCGGCTTGTATTCTGGGACGTACTCCAAGATAAAGCGTTTCAAATCGTTGCTGCTGCGCTTGTCGGCGGTCGCCAAAATTTCGTCGATTACCCCCTGCATTCTTTCGAACGACGGCGGCTCGGACACGAAGCCGAATATGCGCGGGTGCTCCGTTTTGACGAGCGTTTCGTTTTTGTGCTGCAACTCTTCGTAGAGCTTTTCTCCTGGGCGCAGGCCTATGAATTTTATCTTGATGTCTACGTCAGGCTCGTAGCCGCTCAGGCGTATCATTTGCCGCGCCAAGTCTACCACTTTAACGGGTTCGCCCATGTCGAGCACGAAAATCTCGCCGCCGACCGCCTGCGCGCCGCATTGGAGCACAAGCCCCACGGCTTCGGGAATCGTCATGAAATATCTTGTAACTTCGGGGTGGGTTACGGTGAGGGGCCCGCCCTCGGCAATCTGGCGTTTGAACGTGGGAATCACGCTGCCCGACGAGCCGAGCACGTTGCCGAAGCGCACCGCCACAAACTGCGTCTTGTTGCCCGCCGAATTTTGAACCGCCTGAACCGCCTTTTCGGCAAGACGTTTTGTTGCGCCCATCACGTTTGTGGGGTTGATTGCCTTGTCGGTCGAAATCAGCAGGAATTTTTCAACCCCGTATTTGCTTGCAATCCGCGCGATGTTCCAAGTGCCGAAAGTGTTGTTTTTCAGCGCCTCGCCGGGTTGCGACTCCATCATCGGAACGTGTTTGTGGGCGGCGGCGTGGAAAATGAGTTCGGGCTTGTAGAACGAAATTATGCGCTCCATGCGCTTTTCGTCGGCTACGCTGCCGACAAGCGGCTTGATGTTTATGCCGTAGCCGCCGCGCAGAATTTTCTGCTCTACCTGAAAGAGCTGGACTTCGCAGTGGTCGAGCATAATCAGAAGCGACGGCGATTTCGACGCAATCTGCTTGCAAAGCTCGCTTCCGATACTGCCGCCCGCGCCCGTCACCATGACGACCCTGTTTTTTATCATGCCGTCAATCGCGTGCGAATCGAGGGTTATTTGCTCGCGCCCCAGGATGTCCTCGATTGCGACTTCGCGGTAGTTCGAAATTTTTGCGTAGCCCGACGCGAGTTCGAAGTACGACGGCACAATGCTCGTTTCCACCCCAGCCTTCGAAAAGCCCGCGGTGATTTCGGCGATTTTCCCCTTCGGGAGGTTCGAGATTGCGATTATCGCGCGGTCGAGTTTGTAGTGTTTTGCGAGGCTGTCGAAGTTGGTCTGCAACGCCGCCACTTCCAAGCCCAGAATCTGGCAGCCGATTTTCTGCTTGTCGTCGTCCAGAAACACGACGGGGTTTATGCCCATGCGCTTGCGGGAAAGGAGGTCGGAGGCAAGAGAGGTGCCCAAGTCTCCCGCGCCGATTATCGCCACGCGCTCGTGCTTTACCGCGTGCACGCTGTCGCGCATATAACGCTCCCTGCACATGCGCAGGAAAAGCCTGAACGACGTGCACAGCACCATCGACAGCACGAAGTCCGCAAGAATCACGCCGCGCGGGAACATTATGCCGCTAAACGCCAGCCAATTCAGGATAAACAGCGCGGTCGATGCAATCAGCATGGACCAGAATATGCGCACGACGTCGGGCATATGGAAGAAGCTCAGCAAGCCCCTGAACTGTCCGAAAATCGCGAGGCAGCAGATTTTAAGCGGAAGCACCAGCAGGTACAAATCGAGAATGTTGTATCTGCCGATTGAAGTGAATTTGAAGTCGAAGCGCAGCAGGAACGACACCAACAGCGACGCGAAGATTATCGCCGAATACACCAGCGACACCAGCGCGGTTCTCACGCTCACGCAACCCGAAACGAAGCCCGCAAATTTTTTTATGAATTTTTTCATATACCACAAGGGCGGACGCCATGCGCCGCGCGTTTTGCGCGGCCGCAATGCCGCATTTTTACGCCCGATTTCAACGCCAACCGCGCTTTTTTGCAAGTTAATTATTAAGCGTTCGCGCCCTCGGCTTCGGCGATTTTCGCTGTGGCGGACTCCCACTCGGCGTAGAGGGAGTCTATCTTTGCCTTCAACGCGTTGTAGCTTTCGGTTATCGACGAGCACTGCGCGCCCTTTTTGAAGAAGTCGGGCGACGACATTTCAAGCTCTATCTGCGCCATGTCGGACTCCGCCGACGAAATCGCCGCCTCTATTTTCGCCGCCTCCTTTTTGAGCTTGGAGACGGCTTCGCGGCGTTTCGCCGCCTCGACGCGCCGTTCTTTTGCGTCGGAAATTTTCGCGTTTTTTTTAGCCGACTGCCGCAAAACTATTTTGCCCTCGTTTTTTATCCGCTCTACGTAGTCGCTCAAATTGCCGACGAACGAGCGCAGTCCGTTCGGAGAAAGCTCCAGCACCCTGTCCACAACGGGGTCGAGAAACGCCCTGTCGTGGCTGACGATGAGGTATGTTCCGCGGTAGGCGGCAAGCGCCTTTTGCAGGACGGCTTTCGAGTTCATGTCGAGGTGGTTGGTAGGCTCGTCGAGAATCAGAAAGTTGAAGTCTTTCAAAAGCATTTTCGCCAGAGCCAGACGGTTTTTCTCGCCGCCCGAGAGAATCCCGACGCCTTTGAGGACGTCGTTTCCCGAAAACAGGAACGCGCCCAAAAGGCTTCTGACCTCGCCCTTGCGCTCCATTGGGGCGGCGTTCATCGCCTCTGTCAAAACGTCGTTTGTCGGGTCAAGCTCGTCCGACTGGTGCTGGGCGAAGTACGACATCTCGACATTCAGCCCAAGCTCGGTTTTGCCCGCGTCCGCCGCAAGACCGCCCGCGATTATCTTGACGAGCGTGCTCTTGCCCGCGCCGTTTACGCCCACAAGCGCGACGCGCTCGCCGCGCTCAATTTTGAACGAAATATTGTCGAGCACCCTGTGCTCGCCGAAAGACTTGCACACGCCCTCGACGTCGAGCACAACCTGCCCGCAACGCTTGGGTTCGGGAAAGGCGAAGCTTATTTGAGAGTTGTCCTCCTCCTCCGCCTCTATGCGCTCCACTTTGTCGAGAGCCTTAATGCGGCTTTGCACCTGCGCCGCCTTGGAGCTTTTGTACCTGAACCTCTCGATGAACCGCTCGGTCTTTTCTATCGACTTGCGCTGGTTTTCGGCGGCGCGCGCAATCTGGCTTCGGCGCGCCTCCGACTCTTTCAGGTAGAATTCGTAGTTGCCCGCGTAGATGTCTATCCTGCCCTTGACGACGTGGAATGTGCGGTTTGTGAGGGCGTCGAGAAAAGCCCTGTCGTGGCTGACGATTATAACCGAACCCGAATAGCCGCGCAGATAGTCTTCAAGCCACGCGATTGATTCGATGTCGAGGTGGTTGGTAGGCTCGTCGAGCATGAGCAGGGTCGGCTCGCGCAAAAGGAGTTTTGCGAGGGCTATGCGCATCTGCCAGCCGCCCGAAAATTCGCAGCACGGGCGAGGCATGTCGGACATTTTGAAGCCCAAGCCCTGCAAAACCGTCTCCACGCGCGAGCGCACTTTCGACTCCTCCGCGTCTTCGAGCTTGTGGACAATCTCGCCCATCTCCTCAACGGCCTCGGCGTATTCGCGCGAAGACGCGTCGGCGGACGCGATTATCGAGTCCACCTCCGCCATTCTCACGCGAAGCTCGACGACCTTTCCGAACGCCGACTCAACCTCGTCGAAAAGCGGGCGGCTGCCCACCACTATCGCGTCCTGCGGAAGATAGCCGACCGTCGCGTACTTGGGCTTTGCGATTTCGCCCGCGTCGGGGTGCTCCAAGCCGCAGAGGATTTTCAGGAGCGTGCTCTTGCCCGCGCCGTTCGAGCCTACAAGCCCGATTCTGTCGCCCTTGTTTATGACCGCGCTTGCGCCGCCGAAAATCGTCCGCGCCCCGAATGCAAGCTCTATGTTCCGTAGTTCAATCATCGCATAAAAAACGCGCCCGCCGCAAGCGCGGCGGGACGCCGAAACAAAACGCGGAATTTACAGCGACTCCGTCGAGATGAAACGCCTGTCCACCGCCTGCGCCCCGACAATCACGCTTGTGCCGAATATCTCGTTGACCGACGCCCCGCGCGAAATTTCCGCAACGGGCTTTGTCAGCCCCGTAAGCACGCGGCCGTAGCAGTTGACGGTGGAAACCACCTGCAACATGCTCGAGGCAATGTTGCCCGAATTGAGGTCGGGGAAAATCAGCACGTTCGCGCGGCCGGCCACGGAGCTGTGGATTCCCTTCAAGTCGGCGACTTCGCGTTTGAGGGCGGCGTCCACTTGAAGCTCGCCGTCGATGTCTATTGCGATGTCGCAAGTCTTCGCCTTTTCGTGCGCGAGCGACGTCGCCGACTTTACCTTCAAAACCGAATGCTGTGTTGACGACGGCGTTTTCGAAGTGTGCGCAAGCATCGCAACGCGCGGCGTTTCGAGAGTGAGGTGGTTTACGAGAATCGCTGTCGTGATTGCGATGTCGCAAAGCTGCTGCTCCGTGGGTTCGGGAATTACGCCGCAGTCGGCAAGAAAAAGGTCGCCGTTAACGCCAAGTTCGGGGTTTTCGGTGGAAACTACCATCAGCGAACTCGCCGTGCCGAAACCCTTTTGAAGCGGGATTATCTGCAAGACGGGACGCAACACGCCCGACGTCGCGACAGTCGCGCCCGCAACCATGGCGTCGGCGCGTCCGGTCGCAAGCATGAGGGTTGCAAAATAGTTGGGCTGAAGCGCCATCGCATTGATTTCCTGCGGGTCGAAAGCGCGGAACTTCGGCAGGCCGTGAAGAAGCTTCATGAGCGCAACGGAGTCGTCCGCCGAAACGGGGTCGATAATCTTGATGCCGTCCAAACGGACGTCCAAAGACTTGGCAGTGTCTTCAATCTTCTGCTTTTCGCCGATGAGAATCGGCACGCCCAACTTGCGCGTGGCAAACTGGCGAGCCGCCTGAATTACGCGCGGATCGGTGCCGTCGGGATAGACAATTCTCTTGGGGTGATTCTGCAAACGTGCGGAAAGTTTTTTTACCAGTGCCATATTTTTCTATACTCTATAATTTACTTGTTTGCCCACATTACATCATTTTCAGTCAATATAGTCAACATTCAAAAATCCGCAAACACAAGACAAACTACAAAACGCCCTACCCTACTTTTATCCCAACGCACCCTAAAAATCTTCGTGCGCCAGCACTCACTTTTTAGGCGCGTCAAAGTGCTTTCATAAGGGTGGCTTTCCTGTGCGCACAGGGCGCGTGGCGTACTTCCGTACGCGAGCGGTCTGGGCGTAC
>DHMA01000086.1:2883-3654 GCA_002405555.1 Opitutia bacterium UBA4654 | reverse complement strand
TCGAATCAATCGGCTGGAACAAACAGCCGCCCGCGCCCGCCCTGCCCGAAGAAGTCGTGCAAAACACAATCAAGTGCTACTCGACAGCCCTCACAAAACTGATGGGCGAATAGCAAAACGATTTCCGAAAGCCGTCCAAGCGGGCGGCTTTTTTTTGGACGCAAACGCAAAATGAAAAACGAAAAAACGGGAATACAAAGGCTGATATCTGCCGCGAAAAATTCGCTCGACGGACTGCGCGCCACGTTCCGCTCCGAAGCGGCGTTCAGGCAGGACTGCCTGCTTGCGGCGGTTCTGCTCTGCGTCGCGCTCGCCGCCGACGTTTCGAAAGCCGAACGCTGCGCCCTCGTGATTCCGCTTTTCGTTTTGCTGATTGCCGAAATCCTCAATTCCGCAGTCGAAAAATGCGTCGATATGGTCTCGCCCGACTTCCACCCCCTCGCGAAATTCGCCAAGGACGCGGGAAGCGCGGCGGTGTTCATTGCGCTCGCAAATATCGCCGTCTGCTGGATTATTGTATTCGTTTTCTGACGCCGTGAAGAACCTCGCCAAAGACGCCGTTTTGTTCGCGACCGTGCTTGCCGTCTATTTTGCGGGCAGGCTCGCTCTGCTTGCGGGCTTCAACGCAAACGGCGCGACGCCCTCGCCCGACTGGTTCGGAATGTCCCTGCGCTTCGACACAATGACCGCAGCCTACATTATCCTGCCTACATTCGCGCTGACTCTCTTGGGGCTTGCGGCGGGCAAACGCAATTTTGCGGCGAAAACAAA
>DHMA01000086.1:0-2816 GCA_002405555.1 Opitutia bacterium UBA4654 | reverse complement strand
CTACGCCGCGCTCGCGACGGTCGTGTCCGCGCTGATTGCCGTAATCAACGTCTGCTTTTTCCGCGAGTACAAAAGCCAGTTCAACTACTGGGTCTTCGGAATTCTTTTCGACGACCGCCACGCGATTCTCGCCTCCATTTGGAAGGCGTATCCCGTGCTTACGATTTTCTTCGGGACAATCGGCGTTTCGCTCGGCGCGCTTTTCGGGTTCGGAAAAATTTTCGCCCTCATAGACAAGTCGAAAATAGAGGCGGGCTGGAAGACGAACATCGCCGCTGCCGCTTTCGCGCTTTGCATAATAGTGCCCGCAATGCGCGGCTGGCGGGCGGACGGGCTGCGCATGCGCGACGTCGCGGTGGAACGCTCCGACTTCCTCAACGCGCTGATTCCCTCATCCGCCTACTGCCTGCAAAACGAGATTTCGCGCTTCGCAAAATCCGCGCTTGCGGTCGGGCTTTCGGAGTTCGACGCCACGGAGGCGGACATTCCCGCGTTCCTGCGCGAAATTTTCGGCGCGGAAAACTTCGACGCCGCGCTTTGCCGCAGGGCGAAAGGCTCGCCGCTGAAATCGCTCCCCAAGCGGATTTTCCTTTTCGTGGGCGAAAGCCACTCGGCGTGGCCGACCTACGGCAAATTTTCGGAATACGGAATCATGCCCGAAACCCGCGCCCTCTACGGGAAGTCGCTTTTCTGCCGCCGCGCGCTGTCGTCGGGGGGGGGCACAATGGCTTCGATGTCTTCGCTGATTAGCGGCATTCCGTACACGGGGCTTGACGTGCGCGGCATACGGCCGTCGCGCAACGACTGCGCCCCCGCCGCCATTCTCAAACGCCTCGGCTACACCTCCACTTTCTTCTACGCGGGGCAGACTTCGTGGATGCAGATTGGCGACTTCGCAAAATTCAACGGCTTCGACAACGCCGTCGGCGGCGACTCCATGGGCGGGCACTACTCCGAGGCGGAATGGGGCGTGCGCGACGCCGAACTTGTAGATTTTCTGCTGAAAACCGACTTTCCGCCCTACTCTTTCAACATGGTTCTGAGCGTCTCGAACCACCCGCCCTACGACATCGACCTGAAAGCCGAAGGCTGCCCCCGCGAACTGAAAACCGACGACGACGTGCGCATGTACCACATGTGGTACGCCGACAGGGAAATCGGCAGGTTCGTCCGCGCAATCACCGAGAAATACCCCGACTCTCTCGTAATCATCACGGGCGACCACCCCTCGCGCAATTTCCCCCCCAACGCAAGCTACGCCGAAAAATCGACAGTGCCCGTGATTTTCGCGGGAAAAGCCGTAGCCGACGCGGGGCTTGCAAACCGCGAATGCGGCTCCGCGCAGCACCTCGACATTATCCCGACTCTCGTCGAACTGCTCGCGCCCGAGGGCTTCGAATACAGGGCGTGGACATTCGCGCTCGGCGGACGCAAAACGCCCGCAATCAACCCGCAGTGCGCCGAAACCGACGCAAACATCTTCGCGCTCGACTCGCCCGAATGCCCGCGCAAACTCGCCGACTACGCGCGCAAATACCTCGCGCTCGCATACTATTTTGCGGAGTCCGAGCCGCGCAAAAAATCCGAAAAACGTTAATCCGACGGCGTCCGCTCCGATACCGTCGGTATGGAAAAGGCAAAAAAATTCGAATTCGCAAAATGCGCCGCCTACGAAAGCGGCGGAATAGTCAGCAAAACCGTAATCGAAAACGGCGGCGGAAACGTGTCGCTCTTCGCGTTCGCAAAGGGTCAGGGACTTAGCGAGCACAGCGCGCCGTTCGACGCGCTCGTGCAGATAATCGACGGCGGGGCGGAAATAAAAATCGGAGGCGTCGCGCAAAAGCTCTCCGCGGGAGAGTCGGTCATAATGCCCGCAAACGTTCCGCACGCGCTGTCGGCAACGCAAAATTTCAAAATGCTGCTTACGATGATTCGCAAGTAGCCGCCCGACAAAAACGCGCAACGCCGCCCGCGACGCTTCGGAAAGCCCGCGGCTTTGCTTGTTTCGGGCAACGCGCAAAACACGCGCAAAATTCGGGCGCAAAAAAAGCCCGCCGAAGTCGAACTCACCCCGTGGGGGCTGTCGCTCTAATCGGCGGGCTTAAAATTTTAAAAAATCGGCAGGATTTCCTGCGCGGGACGCGCCCCGCGGAAAACGCCGCGCTATTCGGTTTTGTCGCCGTCTTTAACGGAAGTTTCGGACTCGACAGGCTGCGACTTCTTGACGTCAACCTTCTTGACCTCCTCTTCCTTCATAGCCTCGCGGATATTGTCTTCGACTTCGCTTGTGGCCTTCTTGAATTCGCGAATCGACTTCCCTAAACCCTTTGCGAGTTCGGGAAGGCGTTTCGCCCCGAACAAAAGAAGGATTGCGAGGAAGATGACTACCCATTCGGAGCCGCCGGGCATACCAAACATCAGTATGTTATTCATAAGATTTTCCAATTTATTTTCGGGCGCGGGCGAGTCAAGCGTTATTTTGCCGCCGCCCGCCTAATTTCGTACTTGTGCGGCTTCGGCTGCGCCTCCTTGTAGATTTTTGCGAGCTGTTCGCGGGTCTTGGCGAGCATTTCGGCCTGCTTGGGCTTGGTGTTCTTGTAGTTTTCGGCACACTTCCTGATGTAGGGGTGCTTGTACTTGAACTTGCCTTTCAGGAGCGACTCCACTTTCGCGATTTGCTCTTCGGGGTTTGCGATGTCGTCCAAGTCCTGCCACATTTCGGTTGCGTTGATTTCGCGGAGGGCGCCGAAAGTTTTGCGGAACTCGTTTGCGGCGGCGGAAACGCGCAGACTCTGCTGATGTGTGCCCGAAAAATA
>DHMA01000087.1:17229-17370 GCA_002405555.1 Opitutia bacterium UBA4654 | reverse complement strand
CCTAATTTTGGGCACAGCACACTGCGCGCGCTGCGGGGTGTTTTTGTTGTTGCCCAAATCGACGCCCGAAGCAAGCGACGCGGCGGAGTATTCGCCGATTTTTTTGCCGTCAAGGTACAAAACCGTCTTGCCGTCCTCGCT
>DHMA01000087.1:0-17194 GCA_002405555.1 Opitutia bacterium UBA4654 | reverse complement strand
CCAATCAGCAGCTCGTAGCCGCCCGCGGGAAGCCCCGCCACTTTCACAATCTGCCTGTTGTAGGCGTCGAGAAATTTTACGTATTTGTCGGCAAACTCGGAATCCCTGTCAACGGCGAACGGCAGAGAGTGCTCGGCAAGCGTGAATTTGACGGAGTCCGCGCCGCACTTCAAATCGGAGACCTCGCAGTTGAAGTTTTCGGAAACCGACTTCTTCGGCAAATCGACGGCGACGCGCGAAACGGTGTCGGACTCGCCGACCGTGCGCACGAAATTCGCCGCCATTACGAACGCCCCGAACGCCTGCGGGTGAACCCTGTCCTTGCCCGCGACCGATTTTTCGGGGAAGTCGCGCTGAAGCTCGGAGTTGATTTTCATCATGTAGCCCTGCATGTCCACGAGTTTCAGCCCGCGCTTTTTAGCCTCCTCGGCGACGCTTTTCGAGAACTCGCGCAACTCGCCGTTTTTGCCTACGGTAGGCGGCGTTTCAAGCTTGGCGGTCTCGTCGTAGGGCGACGGAGTGAAGAGGATTACCCCGCATTTCGCCGCCGCGAATTTGTCGAGAATTTCGGAGAGGTTTTTGCGGTACGCAAGCCTGTTGTTTTCAACCGCCTTTGCGCGGGCGGCGTTCATGTCGGGCTTGGCGTAGACATTGCAGTTGTTCATGCCGATCATGAGCGTGGCGGCGGCGGGTTTGAGCGCAAGCACGTCCGACTTCATGCGCTTGTTGACGTGCTCGACGGTGTCGCCGCTGATTCCCAGATTGTAGAAATTCAAAAAGTCCTCCGGATAGCGCGTGGCGTAGAAAAGCGTAATGTTGCGCATGTAGCCGCCGCCGTGCGTAATGCTGTCGCCAACATAGCAGACAGTCCCGCCCGACGGGAACGCCTTGGGCGAAATGTCCTTTGCGGCGAAGACCGAACCAGCCGCGGCGGAAAAGAGCGCGGAGACGTATATTATTTTCAATGCTTTCATGGTATTATATAATGTTTTGTGTTTTTGATAAAAAATGTCAGTCGCGCATAAGGCGCATTATTTCGGCGGAAACCGCGCGGGCGTTTTTGAAGTCGGAAAGGAACTCCGCCCGCGCCTTTTCGAAAGCCTCGGAATCGCGCTCCGCCGCCGCCTCGTAGATTTTGCCGAGCGACACGAGCGAATTGTGGTAGACGGGGTTTATGTTCGCAAACGCAACCTTTATTTCGAGGGCGCGGAGTTTCAGCGCATCGGTGTCGGAAACGTTCAAGAGAGAGTCGAGCTGCACGCCCGCCCTGCCGTCGGGAGAGTCCACCTGCAAGACGGCAAGCCGCGCGACCTCCTCCGCCGAACGCGCGGGCGACATCACACCGCCGAGACGCGCGTAGATTTCGCCCGCCAGAACGCAACGCCACCACAGCCCGAAGTCCGCCGACGGCGGCGCGTATTTGCGCAGGCGCGATTCAAGCTTTTGCGGAGTCTCGCCCGCGAGCGCGGCGTAGGCAAAGCGCGGGGCGTCGCCCTTTGCCGTCCGCATTGCCGCGACGAAAGTCCAATACGGGTGCGAAAGCGACTCTTCCGAAACCGCGTTCATTTCGAAAACCCGCGCGGGCATGGGCGGCGGATTTTTTGCGCCGCGCTCCGCCATTTCGACGGGCACGCCGTAGCGCAGGGTCTGTTCGAAGAGGTCGGACATCGCCCGTTTGAGCCAGAACGGGACGCGCCGAACGGCGGCATCTCCGCCCGATTCGAACGCAATTTTATACAAAAGCCCCTCGGCGACCGCCGACGCGAAATTTTCGAGACGCAGATTTTTTCCCCAGCCGAACGTCAAAACGACGTCGCCGTTTTTCGACACCGAAACCCGCGCGGGCTTGTCCGTCTTTTTGCCCGTAAACTGCAAATCGACCTTTCTTGCAAGCGACAGTTTTCCGTCGGCGTTTGCGAAGTACGCGTCGAAGAGTTTTTCGCACCCGCGCAACGCGCGTATCGCGAACGAATGCGCGGAATAGTCGTCGGAAACAATCGCGAACAGGCGGCCGTCGTATGAATAGAGGCGCGGTTCGTCGGTCTTTTTTTTGGCAAGCTCCGCCGCGCGTTTCACGTCGTCTTCGCCGTCGCCCAAACGCCCCGCATAGTAGCCGTTGACGAATCCCCTGTCGGTATCGACAACATGTTTTGCGCGGGGCTTGTCGGGGACGCTTGCCGCCTGCCGTTCTTCGGTCGGCCGAGTTTTTCCGCCAGCTGCCGCCGAAGCCGCCGCAGTCGGCGCGGTTGCGGCTTGCTGTTTATCCTCAGGTTGCGCGTCCGCCTTTGCCGCTATTTTGTCCGCGGGTTGCGGCGCGGGAGTTTGCGCGGGTTGCTGGTCGTCGTCTGGCGCGGACATATCGACCGCCAGCGAAACGTCTTCCGAGCGCATCGACGCGCGGAATTTTGCAAGCTCCGCGTTGAAGTCGAAATTGCCGTTTACCACGCGCCCGCTTTCGGCCTTGCCCTCGGCGGCCTCGTCCGCCATGCGTCGGGCGAGCGCGATTTTTTCGGCAAGGCTCACGGGAGCGTCGGAATGCGCGAACTGGAACGCGGCAAGAAGCGCGCAGACAAAAAACGCCCTTTTCATTTTTCAAGCACCGCCGTTCCGCCGTCCACACGCGCGGACATTTTTCCGAAAGCCGCAAAATACGCGTCGAGCGGTTTGAGCGGCTTGTACATTTCAAGTAGCGCGTCGGCGAGCCAGCCCGCCGCAAAGCGCGGAAGTTTTGCCTTTCCGACCGACGCCGACGCCGCGCGCAAGCCGCCGTCGAAATCCAGCCCGATGTTGGCGCGGACAACAAAAACCCTGCCCGCAAGCGACGCCGCAAACGGAACGCCGAGCACTATTTTCCCGTCGCGGAAATCCGCGCTCGGCGCGGCGGGGTAGGAAATTTGACGTTTCAAGCCGCGCGAAGTTTCCCGCGCGGCGGATTCGAGAATGTACGCAAGCCCGCCCTCCAATTCCGACGCCGAAAACATCGCGGACTTTTCGTCGGAGGCGACGAAATCGGCGAGCTTTTGCGACGAAGCCGGCGCGGCGCGGAAGCCGCCGTCCGACAGCGCAAGAACACCGAACGCCGCAAGCGCGCCGAAGCCCGCGTAGAGCGCGAATGTCGCGGCAAAACCCGCGAGCGAAAAAAACGCGAACGACAAAAACCTCCGCATATCCCGCCTATTTTGCGTATTTGGAAGCCGTGCGCTCTATGCCCATTCGGCACGGGCGCGACGCGGGGAAAATCTCCTGCGCGGCGAGGTAATAGTTGAGGGCTACGGGGAAATCGCCCGCAAGCTCCGCCTTTTTTGCGGAGGCGAGCATTTTAACGTAGTCGGAAACTTCGGGCGCGAGCGCGGCGACGGCGAGGGCAAGCTTCGGGTCTTTCGGCTCTATTTCGCGGGCGTTTTCGAGAATGTCCCACGCAAAATATTTGTTCCCCTGTTTTTCGAACTCCTCCGCCTGCGCCATCAGCGCGTCGATTTGCGAAATCTTCACGGCAACCCCGCGCAGCTTGCCCGACCTATCGGCGTCGTTGCGCAGCGCGATTGCGTATTCGGGGGCTTCGGCTGCGATTTCGCGGAACGAGCCGCGGGCGAAAAGCTCGTCGAACTTCTGCGCGTATCTGGAAGCTCCCGAAGCAAGCCCCACCAAGTCGGAATTGAATTCGGCAATCGATGGGTTCAGCGGCCACGCCTCCATTGCGGCGGCGAGCGACTTCTTCACGTCGTCGATTTTTCCGAGAGCCGCCGCCTGCTTTGCCGCCATGACGTGCATTTCGCTGATTCGCTCGGCGGCGCGGACTTTCGCGAGGGTCTCCTTCGAGGGGAAGTCGGGCGCGAGGGTCTCGAAGCCTTCGAGGATTTTCTCGATTGCGCCCCAGTCGCGCGAATCCGCAAGGCTTTTGAGGGCTGAGACGTCGCGGTAGATTTTGTGGAGGGTCTTGCGTTTTTCGAACGGGAACGTCGCCATGACGGGGTCGTACTCGCCGATTGCGAAAGTCTCCATGAGGCGTTCGAGCGCGCCGTACCTTTCGCCGCCGTCGTAGAGGGCGTTCACAGCCGCCATGCCGTCGCGAATGTCCTTGCGGGCTTCGGTCGCGACGTTTTCGAAAGTGTCCACAACGGGCACGAAATTCGACACGGGGAAAAGCTCCTTAATCTGCTCGTCGCCAACTTTCATTTCCTGCACGTTTCCGCGGTAGATGTGGCGGTAGAACATCGACGCAATCTGCGCCTGCTGGAATTTGCGTTCAAGCACGAACGCGAAAAGCTGCGACTGGAATTGGAGCACCGCCTTCGCGGCGGTCGCCTCCCTGAACGTCTTTTTGACGGCAAGCTCCGCCACTTCCTCCTGCAATTTCTGCACCCTGTACCCCAAGTCGGCGGTGCCCTCGGTGCGCGGGTTGAGGTTTTTCTTGCGCGAGTTGCCCTTCAAGATTTTGTCGTTTGCGTATTCGAGAAATTCGGCGCGCTCCTTTGCGGCGGTCTGCGCGGAATCAACCGACTTGCGCTGGTTGTTCTCGCCGATTTTCGCGACTTCGTACTCGTCGCGCATTCTCCACGAGAGGTAGACGAGGTTCGCAATCGTAAGCGACGAACGCCCGTCCACGTCGTATTCGGCGGCGTCGAAGAGCCTGCTCCAGCACGCGCGGACCGCCTCTTCGGGCAGGGCGTCGTTGGAGGCGGAAAGGCGCGTGTAGATTTCGGAGAGAATCGACTGGTACTTCTCGAAATTCTGCGCGTCTACGGGCGTCGAGAGATAGCGTTCGAAGCGCGCGCGAACCATGCGCGAATTGCCCACGTTGAATGTCTTTCCCTTCCAGTTGAGAGTGCCGTTTTCGAAGTCGAACGAATCCTTTTCGGTGTCGAAGAGTTTGTCCGCCATGCGCTCGGTCGTCGCGCTTTCGAAGAATCCGCCCGTCGGGGCGTTCGCGCTGACGCCCGCAGGCTGGGGAGCCGCCGCTGGAATGCTCTGGCTTTGCGCCGCCGCTCCCGCCGCCTGATTAGCCGCGTTCTGGTTGTACAGCCACTGCGCCCCCTGCGGATACGCCGCTGACGCCGCCGCGACTACCGCCGCCGTTGTGATGAAAAATTTTGCCATGCCGCCCTCCTCAATATTTTTTCATGGATTTCACCACGACCGCGCCGTCGGAAAGGACTTCGACGGACATGTCGTAGCGCTGTTTTGTCCTGACATCCGCGCCGAGCGAGTCGGGAACGAGAACCGCGAGCTTTGCCCCGCGCCCGTCCGAGACCGACACCACGCGCCCCCGCGACGGAATTTTCGCAAGCTGCATTTCCATTTCCGCCGCGAGCGCGTACGTGTTGCCCGCCAGATTTTTGGGCGACTCCAAATACTGCGCGTACGGAAATTCCGCGTATCCCGCGGAGCTTTTTTTGAAATATACCAGCGCAAGCGCGACCGCCACCGACACGAGCGGTATCAGTATTGCGATTATTATCGGCGTTGTTTTGTTTTTCATATTCGTGATTTTTGCGCGGCGGCGCGTCCGCCGTGTTTATGATGTAATTTTCAGAAAAAACGCGCGGCTTTCAAGCATTATAATTTCTGCGCGAGCACCCCCAGAACACGACGGCAAGCGCAATCGCGGTCTGGACGCCCATCGCCAAGAGCGCAAGAGACGGCGACGGAATGAAATCCCAATCGGGCTTGGTGAGAACGTAGGCGTCGTAGATTCTGCTTTCGCGCATGGAAGACATGTAGCCCGCCCAGCCCCAGTAAGCCGAGATGAACGGCCTGCACACCCATTTGAGCGATTCGGGAAGCGCGAGCACTATGCCCGAAAGCGGAAGCTGGAAGCCGACCAAATATATCGACACCAAATTCGCCTTGTCGGACGACGAAAAAATCGAGCTGAACGCAAGGCAGACCGCCGTCATCGCAACGCACGCCGCCGCCATTTCCACGCACTGCACAAGTGCCGACCCGGGGAATCCGCACACGAGCTTTACGAACATGCACATCCACACGCCCTGAAACAGCGCAAGCGACACCGTGAAAATTATCTTCGAAAGCGCGTACGCGCGCGGGCGCAGACCCGCAAACCGCTCCTTTTCGTAGAGGGCGCGTTCGCCCGCAATCTCCCGCGCGGAGTTGTTCGCGCCTATCAGCGAAAGCAGCACCACCTGAAAGAGCACAAGGCCCGTGGCGATTGTGGAGGCGTACGCGGCGTCCATCTGCATTTTAAGGTTTTGGCGAAGCTCGTCTATCGCGCCCAAGTTGCGGTCGAGCGCAAGGCTCTCGATTTGCGGAAGCCCGCCGATTGAGAAAATCACGACGACAAGCGGAAATCCGAACGTGATTCCCATCGTAAGCAGCAGATATGTGTAGTCGCGGAAAAACAGGCGGTAGCGGCGCGAGAGCAGCGTTTTGAGCTGCGAAAAAAGCGTCGGGCGCGTCTCACGCGCGTCGGACGGAGTTTCGCTCGATTCCACCGCCCATTCCGCGGCTTCTGCGCGGGCGCGTTCGGCAAGGGCGGAATTGCGCCACTTCTCGCGCCAGCGGGTAATGTCGAACGCTTCGAGCGTGTCGTAGAGCGACAGCGCGGAGTCTATGCCGAAGTATTCTTTAAGCTCGCCGAGGTTTCCGAAAAACACGACCTCCCCCGCGTAAACGACCGTGATTTTGTCGAAATAGTCGAGCTTTGCGAGGTTGTGGATTATGCAGATAAAAGTTTTGCCGCGTTCGTCTGAAAGTTTTTTCAGGAGGTCGAGAATCGAATTTTCCGAAAGCGGGTCGAGACCGGAGGTTACCTCGTCGCAAACGACAGTGTCGGGGTTGTCGGCAAGCTCTACGGCAAGCCCCATGCGCCTGAGCTGTCCGCCCGAAAGCGAGCCTACCCGCTTGTCGGCGTGCTCGGCAAGTCCGACGGTCTCCAAGACGGACTCCACCCGCGCCGCCCTGTCGGAGGCGTCCGCAACCGCCAAGTCGAACGCGCATTCGACTGCCTCGCGCACGGTGAGCATTTGGTGCACGCATGTGAACTGCGGCGCAAAGCCGACGCGCCCCGAAAGGTCGTCGCCCGACGCAATCCGCGCGCCGTCCAAGTAGGACTCGCCCTCGGACGGAATGATTTTGAGCATCGCCTTTACGAGCGTCGTCTTTCCGCAACCCGACGGCCCTATGACCGCGTTCATCGCGCGGGGCGCAAACGACACTGTGGCGGAGTTCAAAATTGGGGCGTCGGAATTGGGGACGCGCACTGTCAGATTTTCGCAACTTAGCATTTGTCGGTTTTCTCGAAATTTCTGTTGAGATTTTTGCGGTTTTATAATTAATTGCAACCATGAATATTCTTAAATTTGCCGCAGCCGCGGCTGCCGTCGCGCTTTCGGCGCAGTCCGCGCCCGCGCTGAAAGTCTCCGACGACATCAAAAATCCGAACGCGTTTGCGGTCGAGTTCCCCGAAGGAACGGCGTTCTACGGACGCGCCGACAAGCTCGTGTCGGTTTCCAAGCAGGAGTTCGTCGCGGGGCCTCTTTTCGTAACGGAGGTGTGCCTTGAATTCGACCGCTCGCCCCTGCAAGTGCGCATCTACAATTCCCGCGCCCTGCCGTCGAACGCGGGGGTGGAGACGCTCAAAAAGAACCTTCCCGACAATCTCAAACAGTACGCGACGCCCCCGAAAGGCGTCCAAAAACTGCTTGACGAAAAGACGAAAAACGCCGCAACCCAGCAGTTCGTCTACAAGGACTATCCCGCGACAACCCACGCGCGGACGCTCGAATTCGTCGTAGCCGACGTGGACGAGCTCGGCGAATTTTTCAAAAAAGTTTCGGAATGCTTCGCAAATCAGGCGGGGGAAAAAATCAACGGCAAAAAATTTATTTTGGAGGATAAAAGGAAATGATGAAAAAACTCGCAATTTCGGCGGCAATGCTCGGCGCGGCGTTCGCGGGCGCAGCGGAGAAAATCGGAGACATCGTAAAGGCGGGCGACACAACATACATGCTCGTCTGCGAGCTTTCCACGCCCGAACAGAACGCGAATTTCCAGCGCAATCTCAACATCATGCAGAGCGACTCGCGGGCGATTGACATTCTCAAAAACGCCGTCGCAAAGGAAGCCGACGCCGCAAAAAAGGCGTCGCTCGAAGAAAAGCTCAAAACGCTCGAAACGAATTTTTCGTCGAACGACGAGGCAATGCAAAAGGCGTACAGGTTTGCGACAAGCCGCAAATACCGCATGATTTTTTTGGAGTCGAACATCTGCGTGCCGCTCTCAAACGAAGAGCTCTCCACGCTCAAAGACTCCGACGGCAACGCGCTCGACCCGATGAAAATTCTCACGCGCGGGGGGAAGTCGCTGTACGTCAAAAAGACCGTTTCTGGGAGCGACGAAAACCAGAAACTGCAACGCATGATAGGCTTTGTTGTGGCAAGACGCGCCGACCTCGACAACATGCGCAAAAAGCTCGCCGAAACGACCGACCCCGCCGCCCAGCTCGAAATTACCGCAAAACTCGGCGCGGGCGAAAAGGCTCTGGCGGAGGCGGAGGACAAACTGCGCACCGAATACGGAATCAAGGCGAAGTCCGACTACGTTATAGAAACTTCGAAATCCAAAATGTACCTCATCTTGACGCCGGAGGAAATCCTGAAAATAGAAGCCCAAAACAAACTGCAAAAATAAAACCCCGCTTCTTCAAAAAACGCCGCGCCCGCGGCGTTTTTTTTTGCGCCCCGACAGGCGCGGCAAGCCGAATAAATCCCCCGCCCGCAGGCACGCAAGCCGCGCGGCGGCGCCGCCGCGAAAACGCCGCCGAATTGTTGCGGCGAAAAAAACGAAAAAATTTTCCGAAAAACGCTTGACAAAAAATTCAACACTACCATAAAGGTCATCATTATGTTTTTAAATTTTAACAACGGCGAATTTTTCGGCGCACAGTGTTGCAGCTGTCGAAGCCGCAACCGCAAACGAATGCGCGGGGCGGCGGTAATCGCCGTGTATTGAGGAATAGCGGGCTTAACATTCAACCAAACCCTTTTCCGTTCCGCTTTCCCCGACAAACGCAAAAAACGCACGCGCCCTTTCCGCCGCCCGACGCCCAGATTCAATTTTAAACTTAAAGACTACCGTTTTTATAATATATTAGGAAACCACTAAAATGAAAAACAAAAAAGCAATTCTCGCATACGCGCTCCTCGCGCTCTCCCCGATAACCTACGCGGCGTCTTCGGAAGCCGCAGTCGAAGCCAACGCGGCTCCCGCAGAAAAAGCGGAAGCCCCCAAAGCCGCTCCCGAAAAGGGCGCGCCGCTTCCGCTTCTTACTATAGACGGCGTGGGAGGGGTCGTGCTCACGCCGATAGCGTACCTCGTAAACCCGGGGGCGGAGGGAACGGAAATCGGGCTTCCGTCAATCGGGGCGACATACGTCAACGCGCGGCAGAAAAACGTGGAAAGCTTCGGCATAACAGAAACGCTGTTCACGCGCGTCGAACTCGGCTACAACGCGAGCAGGTTCGGCACAGGCTCGCTGCAAAGCGACGTCCTCGCCTACGCGGGAGCGAACATAGAGCGCAACGACGTTTGGCTTCACACGCTCAACGCCCGCGTAAACGTAATCCGCGAAAACGATTTCGACACCAAGTTCCTGCCCGCAATCACGCTCGGCGCGCATTTTAAATACAACGACGGAATCTCCGAAATAAACAAAAACCTCGGCGGACTCCTGAGCAACATCGGCTACAACCGCGACTGGGATGTGGAATTCACCGCGACGGCGTCCAAAACATTCGTCGTCTACGGACACCCGCTGATTTTCTCGATTACGGGCCGCGCGACCGACGCCGCAAACCTCGGCTACACGGGCTATTCGGGCAAGTACGAATTTTCGGCGGAAGGCAACGTGGTCTTCGGCATAACAGACTGGCTGTTTGCGGCGTTCGAATACCGCCAGAAAATCAACCAATTCGACGAAGTGTACGCGGGCGGCAAAGAGCTTATCGGCAACGAAAACGACTGGTGGACGGTCGGGCTCGCGGCGGTCGTCTCGCCCCACCTGACGCTGACGGCGGGCTACGGACACCTCGGCACGGTTCTGAACACGCGCGAAAACACCGCTTGGGCGGCGTCGATAAAGTACGAATTCTAAACCATGAAAAACAGTTTCGAAATTCCGACTACGAAAGCCGCGGCCTCGCAAGAGGCGCGGCGTTTTATTGAATCGCTCCCGCCCGACTTCGCGCAGGCGCAGTTGGACGCGCTCGACGAAGCCGTCGCGGGAAATTCGGCAAAACTCGACGCCGTGCGCGAGGGCAGAAAAACGCCCACCGACGTGCGCGACGATTTGTATATGCTCGAAATCCGCAAAAAATTCGGCGGCACGGATTCGAAAATCCGCGTCTACCTGCCGAAAAATCCCGAGGGCGACATGCCGGTAGTTGTCTACTATCACGGCGGCGGCTGGTGCATAAATTCGGTCGAAAGCTGCGCGAGAATCTGCCAAGACATAGCGGAGAAAAACAACGCCATTGTGGTCTCGCCCGACTACCGCCTCGCGCCCGAACACCCGTTCCCCGCCGCGAACTCCGACGCGATAGAAACGCTCGACTGGACGCTTGCAAACGCCGAAAAATTCGGCGGCAACCCGCGCAGAATCTTCACCGCGGGCGACAGCGCGGGCGGACACCTCGCGGCGGTCGCCGCCCTTGCGCGACCGAAAGCCGTGCGCGGCGCAATCCTGATTTACCCCGCGCTCGACCTCACCGCAAAAAGGCGGCCGTCGCGCTCGCTCTTCGCAAAGGGCTTCTGCCTCAACGGCGACCTCATGGACAAATTCACCGCCGCGTACATACCGTCGGAGGAAGAACGCGCAACGCCCGAAGCGTCGCCGATTTTCGCCGACAAATCGCAGTTCCCCGACGCCCTTATAATTTCGTCGCAATGCGACATTCTGCGCGACGAAGCCGAAGAATTCGCCCGCTCCCTCGACGCCGCAAAACGCAGCGTGCGCTACGTCTGCGTGGAAGGCGCAACGCACCTGTTCATCACCCAAAAGGGAATGGACAAAGCGTACGCGCGGGCGCTGGCGGAAATCTCGGAATTCGTGGAGTCGGCGCAATAAAAACTTCTCGACAAACACTTCCGATTCGATAGAGTATAACGGCAATGAAAATTTCCACAAGAGGTAGATACGGACTGCGAATCATGCTCGACCTCGCCCAGCACGACGGCGACCAGCCGCGCATGATTGGCGACATCTGCAAGGCGCAGGACCTGTCGAAAAAATACGTCGGCAGACTGATTCTCAAACTGCGCAACGCGGGCATGATTGCCTCTGTGCGCGGGGCGAAGGGCGGCTACAAAATCAAGCGAATGCCCAAACATATCACACTGCTTGAAATCATCGAAACAATGGAAGGCCCGATTTCGATTGTCGATTGCGTGCGCTGCCCGCGCAAATGCAAACGCTCCGAAAACTGCATAGCCCGCGACATCTGGGGAGAGCTGAACGAGAAAATCAGAAAGACGCTCGAATCGCTCACGCTCCAAGACATAATCAACCGCCACGCGGACATCGAAGACTACTGCATTTAGCGCGTTTTTTTTGCGCCACCCGCCCGCGGCAAACGCAGGAATGCCGCCGCTTAAATGGAAAACAACAATCCCAATTAAAACATCGAAGCCCCGAAATTTTCGGGGCTTTTTCTTTGCGCGGACAGACGGAAAAATTATAACGACATCGGAAAAATAAACACCACAACAAAATCCGCGCACTTTGACAAAAAGCCGCGCGCCAACACCCAAGAACACCGCGCGGCACACAAACCATCCCCCAGCGCGGCGCACACCCCAGAAGACCGCGCGGGAACAAATCTGCCTAAACCCTACGCGGCACAAAAAAAAGACCGCGCGGGAAGCGCGGTCTCTTGGCGGGGCGGGGAATCGCCCACATTGTGAAATTAGTCGCTATACAGCCATGTGGAGAGGTAGCGCGTGCCCGTGTCGGGAACGATTGCCACAATCTTCTTGCCCGCGTTTTCGGGAAGCTTTGCGAGTTCGAGCGCGGCAAAAATCGCCGCCCCCGCCGAAATGCCCGAATGTATGCCCTCCTCTTTCGCGAGCCTGCGCGCGGTGTCGCCAGCGTCGGCGTCCTTGACGCGAATTACGCCGTCAATGACCTTGGAGTCGTAAATTTTCGGGACAAAACCCGCGCCGATACCCTGAATTTTGTGGGGTCCGGATTTTCCGCCAGAAAGAACGGGGGAGGAGTCCGGCTCTACCGCATAGATTTTGACGGAGGGTTTGAGGGGTTTGAGAGCCTGACCGATGCCGCTGATTGTGCCGCCAGTGCCTACGCCCGCAACAACGATGTCAACCTGACCGTCGGTGTCCTCCCAAATTTCCTTGCCCGTGGTGAGGCGGTGGATTTCGGAGTTCGCAAAGTTTTCGAACTGCTGGGGAATGAACGCGCCCGCGTTCTGCTCTTTGAGTTCGAGAGCCTTTTCGATTGCGCCTTTCATGCCCTTCGCGCCGTCGGTGAGGACGAGCTGCGCGCCGAGACTGAGCAGGAATTTTCTGCGCTCTACACTCATCGTTTCGGGCATGGTGAGAATGAGCTTGTAGCCCTTGACCGCCGCGACGAGCGCAAGACCGATGCCCGTGTTGCCGCTGGTGGGCTCGATAATCAGACCGCCCTTTTTGAGCAGACCCTTTTTCTCGGCGTCCTCGACCATGGCGAGAGCCGCCCTGTCCTTAACGGAGCCGGAGGGGTTGAAAAATTCGAGCTTGGCAAGAACCTCGGCTTTCGAATCGTTGAGTTTGTTGAGTCGGACAAGGGGAGTCCCGCCGACAAGTTCAAGTATGTTGTTTGCAATTTTCATGTTTCTACTTTCTTTGTGTTTTAAATTGAGTGATATTGTTTGTTGATATTTTGCGCCATTGATTTTCTTTTAACACTTTGCGCTCCGCGCTCTAATTTTAGAGGCGTCAAAGTACCGACTTTGCGAATGGCTTAGGGTGCGTGGCGTACGCGGCTGGAAAAAATCCGCGGTAGCTCGCAAAACACCCTACTCCACTTTTCCCCGAAGACAACCTAAAAAATCTTCGCGCCGTGCGCTCACTTGTTAGGGGCGTTAGAGCGCCGTTCAGGCGGTGGCTTTCACGCGCTTGCGGGGTGCGTGGCGTACTTGTGTACGCGAGCAGTCCGCAAGTGCGGGGAAACGCCGCATCAACGGTGCTATGACGCCCCGTCAAAGGACGGAGTCAAGTGCTTCAATGATATCGTCGGAGTTTTCGAGACCTATCGAGAGTCTGATTAAGTCTTTCGTCAGGCCGCCCGAAACCTGTTCTTCGTCCGAGAGCTGCGAGTGCGAAGTGCTCGCGGGGTGGAGAATAAGGCTTTTTGCGTCGCCGACATTTGCGAGATTGCTGAAAAGCGGAATGTTGTCGACAACCTTTACCGCCGCGTCGTAGCCGCCCTTCAAACCGAATACGACCATTCCGCCGTAGATTCCGCGTTTGAGATATTTTGCGGCAATCTCGTGAGAGGGGTCGTCCTCCAAACCGG
The DNA here is from genome assembly GCA_002405555.1 of Opitutia bacterium UBA4654. Classification (GTDB taxonomy): domain Bacteria; phylum Verrucomicrobiota; class Verrucomicrobiia; order Opitutales; family Intestinicryptomonadaceae; genus Merdousia. Next base: position 3,666 of record DHMA01000087.1, on the reverse strand, counting down.
GGTAGCGAACCCACGCAACGTTCTTGTGCGACTTCAAATACTTTGCGACTTTCAGCGCGTTCTCGCCGTGGCGTTCGATTCGAAGCGGCAGGCTTTCGAGACCTTGCAGGAAGAGCCATGCGGCGTCGGGCGCGAGGGTCGGGCCGAGGTTGCGGAGTCCGACAGTGCGGAGTCTCAAAATGAACGCGAGGGGGTTGAGGTCGCCGAGGTCGTGGGCGAAGCGGAGGCCGTGGTAGCCGCCGTCGGGCTTGTTGTAAAGCTCGAACTTTTCGTCGGACCAGTCGAAGTTGCCCGCGTCAACCACAGCTCCGCCGATTCCCGTGCCGTGCCCGCCAATCCACTTGGAGAGCGAGTGGATTACGATGTTCGCGCCGTAGTCGATGGGGCGGAAGAGTCCGGGAGGCGTAAACGTGGAGTCCACAATCAGCGGCAAGTGGTGCTTCTGCGCGATTTTCGCGTAGCCCTCGATGTCGGCGAAGTCGAGCTTCGGGTTGCCGATTGTCTCTATATAAATGGCGCGGGTTTTGGAGTTTATCGCCGCTTCAACCTCGTCGAATTTGTTGACGTGCGTGAAGCGCGTGGTGATTCCGAACGACGGCAGAATGGATGCAAACTGCGTGTACGTTCCGCCGTAGAGGTTGTTGGCGGAAACAAGCTCGTCGCCCTGTTTGAGAATGTTGGTGATTGCAAAGGCAATAGCCGCCGTTCCCGACGAAAGCGAAATCGCAGCCGCCCCGCCTTCGAGAGCCGCCAAACGCTTTTCGAGAACGTCGTTCGTCGGGTTCATGAGACGCGCGTAAATGTTGCCGGGCTCGCGGAGCGCGAAGAGGTCTGCGCCGTGCTTTGCGCTCTTGAAGTTGAAGGCGGTCGTCCTGTAAACGGGGACGGCGCGCGCGAGTGTCGCGGGGTCGGGCACTTGACCCGCGTGGATTGCCAATGTTTCGTATCTGTAATTTTTTTCGCTCATTTTTGTGTCTTTCTAAATTTTTTGTTTTTTCGGTTTTGAATTTGAAGTTGGGTTTGAGTGGTTCGGATTAGGCGGAAAGGCGACAACACCCGTCCGCCCTACACATTCGAGCCGCCCCGCCCGACGCGAAACGGGCTTCCGCAAGGCGGCCGCCGTTCAACCCGCGAGCCGCCGCAATCTTCTTTATATCGACTGGATAAATGCGTTTCATAATCTTTATTGTTTCGGTAGTCTTTCATTGACTACCAAACCTGTCAAGTATTTTTTTCAAAAATTTTGCAAAAAAAAAGAGCCTGCGGTTTCACACAGGCTCTACCTTTTATTTCAGTGCAATTACACCTCCGCAGCAGCTCCAATACAGAGCATAATAAACAAGAAAATTATCAAGCCTATTAGCGGAAGTACAAAAAACACTATAAATAAAGACAAAAAACACCCTTTGTTTTTTCCCGACATCAGCCCCACTATATTTAAAACAAACCCGATTGGGTAAATAAATATATAAGCCAATAGAGACAATATCGGGAAAAGCAACTCTTCGTCACCGCTTTGCTTTTCAATAACAACAGTTGACGACATCGACGATGACGATGATGACGACGCGCCCGACGACGAGTAGCCTGCGCCTCCCATACTCGGAGTTTGACAATTATTAACGCCAACTTTTGCGCCGCATTTAGGGCAAACAAACGCTTTGTCGGATATTTCATTTCCACAGTTTGAACAGTACATTACATTCCTTTCTCGTTTATCAAAATAATTAAACCAGCCTACCAATATTTCGGACAACGACAGAGCCCAACATCAATACAAACAGGAGAATAGGATACCATCTGCTGTACGAAATCTTTTTATATTTAAATGACAACAAAACCAGCGGAATAAAAAAGAACATAAACGCATTATTGCGAAACGCATTCCCCAGTTCCAAATGCAAAAGCGCATAGACTGCGCGGGTTGTTCCACACCCCGGACAATACAACGACGTTGCCTTATAAAAAAGGCAATCGGGCATTCGAGAGTCGGGCAAGTTTGGGTTGTTAAAGTATAAAAATACCAATCCGAGCACTACAACAGCAAGAAAACCCGCGCATATTGCGAATTTTACACGAGTAGACATACCTTACCCAGCACTGGCGGCCTCAGATGCCGCTCCAGCAAGCGATACGAAAAAGAAAAAGCCGAAATACGCGAGATAGAACATCAAACCCAATATTATACCCACAGCGCACGTCAACTCCGCATGCCTATAAAACCGCTCCGATGCTATAATATCGCCCTTTTCGCCAAAAGTATCAGCGCGTATCACAAAATATACGGCAAGAATACCTACCGGCATACAGCAGCATGCCGCAGAAAATGCCGAAAGGACAAGAAGCCATGGTCTTTTCAGAGAGAGGGTTAGCTTTTTGCTTTCATCTACATTTGCGCCACATGATGGGCAAATTATGGTATTTGGGGGAATTTCACCCCCACAGTTTTTACAAAACATATACTAAGCCAGCGGGTCTTTGCCGAATTGATTGTCTCCGTCCGTACCCTTGATAAATAACAGATACACAAGGCAAATGATGCCAACAATCGGAATGAATCCAAGGAGGACAAACCAGCCGGATTTGCCCAAGTCATGCCATCTTTTTATTTGCATGGCAAATGCGCTATAAATGAAGGCAAATAGCAGAACAATATAAACAAACCACGACAAGCCCATCAAAACGGTTATAATGGAAGATGCTTCCGGGTCGCATGCCATAGCCGAAAATGTCGTCGAAACGAACATCATAACAAGAACGACTATATTCCACAATATCGTAGCCACTATGAATTTTTGCCTGTTTAAACGCCCTTTCGCAGAAAAGAGCAACTGCATTATTGTTTTGTTTTCCATATGTTTCCTTTCTCTGTAATATTTTTAGTTGGAAATCTCATTAAACTGTCTCAATGCTCACAATTCATACAACAAGCATATTTAATTAAAAACGTTCCAATATGTAACAGTATTGCGAATACTGTTGTCTTAGCGCATTGCAAAATAACATAACATTCAATATGATACGGGCGTTCGTACAAAAAAGCAATTTCGCGCTTCGTTAACTTTATATCCCAAAGGAGATAAAAGGTAGATATTTAGAAAATAGTATTGACAACAGTATTCGCAATACTGTTGCCGATGGAAAATCTCGATACAAAAAAAGCACCTCCTTTCGCCTTTATATTTACTTGACGCGCGGGCGGGCGGCATTATTGCTTTAAAGATTATGTATATGTCTGGGAAATTACTAACTTTTGCGGGGATTCTGTCGCTCTCCATTCTGCTCTCGGCGTGCTTCGAAAAAAAGGGCAAGCAGGCGGAGACAACCCAATACAACACGGTCGAAGTGGCGAACCCCGAAGTCAAAAAAATCGAAATTTGGGACTCCTACACAGCGCGAATCGAAGGCGAAAAATCGGTCGAAATTCGCTCGCGCGTCAGCGGATACCTCGAAAAAATCTACTTCAAGGACGGCGATTTCGTCAAGGCGGGCGACATTCTCTTCGAAATAGACCCCCGACCCTTTCAGGCTCTCGTAGAAGCCTCGCAGGCGGAAGTCAAGGAAATTGAAACGCGCATTGAGCTTGCGCAAAGCAACCTCGAAAGAGCGCGCAACCTCTACGAGGTAAACGCGATTTCCAAGGAAATTCTCGACACCCGCAAAAGC